>JAITTH010000132.1 GCA_031287295.1 Eubacteriales Family XIII. Incertae Sedis bacterium | reverse complement strand
CCCAGAACATCATCCCATGCCATCACACGACGCAGAATGGAGCAAAATATGTCTTCTTTCACTCCTCTTTTATTCCGATATCGTTTCCGATAATGCGCCCTCGCGTAATGGACGCACTTCCATATTTTTCGCGAATTTCATCCACCGTCCGCTCTAATTTTTCGTTGCGTTCGCCACCGCTATTCTCCGCGGAATCCAGAAAATTCATTTGCTCAGAAACATCTTCGCCTACAAGATGAATTGCCGTAACGGTAATCAGCCGAATCGGAGCATTCATATTCCAATTTTTTTGAATCAGCGACATCGCCGCATCGCGCAAAGTAGCAATAAGATTTGTCGGCGCCAATAGCTTGCATTGCCTGCTGATGCTCTTGAAATCGGGATCTTTGATATCGACCTTTACCCCTTCACACTTCAGCCCGTACTTTCGCAACCGCCCGGAAACCGTATCGCAAAGAGAATCCAGTGCGATGCGTATGTCGTTTTCGCCAATAAGGTCGCGTTTGAACGTAATACCGTTTCCGACAGACTTCATATCGCGTTTTGAACCCGCAGGCTGAACCGCGGAATCTTCAAGACCATTCACGTATTCATAAAGCTGCGAGCCATGCTTGCCAAACAACTGTGTGAGCAACCGTTGATCGGATCGAGCGAGATCGCCGATGGTTCGAATTCCGATTTCGATTAGTTTTTTCGCTGTAGATCGACCCACAGTAAACATCTCGCCAACAGGGAGTGGCCATAAGAGCTCTTGATAGTTTTCCCTGCTGATAACGGTAACCGCATCCGGTTTTTTATATTCACTGCCCATCTTTGCAAAAATTTTATTGAAAGAAACGCCGATGGACTGCGTCAATCCGAGCTCTTCGCGTACGGTCGCTTTAATCTTATAGGCAATCTCTTCTCCGCTGCCAAACAAATCATGACTTCCGGTAACATCAAGCCAAGATTCATCGATGGAAAACGGCTCTACAAGGTCTGTGAACCGATTGTAAATCTCATTGATTTTTTCAGAAAACAATCCGTATTTTTCGTGATGCGCAGCAAGGAGGACGAGATTCGGACATTTTCTTCTTGCCGAATAAACCGTTTCCGCCGTTACGATGCCAAAGGCTTTTGCAATTTCGTTTTTGGCAAGAACAATCCCATGTCTACTTTTCGGATCACCGCAAACCGCCACAGGCATTTTCGCAAATTCCGGATGTGAAAGCAGTTCCACAGAGGCATAGAACGAATTCATGTCACAGTGCAAAATGGTTCGATCTTTCAACATGATAGATTACTTTATCAGCTCGCGACGCTGTCTTTCTTAAAGTAGGCTTCCGCAACAGAAATCGGCGTGATCTTCCCCGCAATAATCTTCGGGTCTTCCCCTTCTTTGAGGCTTATTCGTCCACGAACGATGACGATGTTATCTCGCTCAATGAATTCCGCACTCTTTTGATAACAGTCGGCAAAGGCAATCACCTCAACACGTCCATAGGAATCGCCGATACCCAAAAACGCCATCGTATCGTTTCGTTTCGTGATAAGCGTGCGTATGGAATCGATGATCCCGACAAAACACACCGGCATATCATCCCTCACGACGGGATTGTTGGAGGCTGCTGCTTCTTCTTCTGCTTCATCTACGCGCCCGACAATCTGCTCTGCATTCAAAAACGTCTTCTCGCTGCTCGCGAGTCTATCAATCGCCCATTTGTGATCGTCAAGTGGATGACCTGACAAATAAATTCCGACATATTCACGTTCGTAAGCAAGGCGCTGCATCTTAGAAAAGTCCGGAATGTCAGGAAGTGGCACATGAATACCGGTGTCCTTCATCACATCCGGTGCAAAATCGAAGATACTTGTTTGCGCAGCATTCACATGCTTTTGCCCATCTCGAATGCGATCGATCATAATTTCGAACACTGCCAAATGCTTTGCCCTATTTTTATCAAAACAATCGAAGGCACCTGCCTTAATGAGACTTTCCGTCGCTTTTTTATTGACTCGCTCTAAATCTACCGCCTTCAGAAACTCGAGTAGGGTTCCCATCTGCGGATTTTTCTCACGCATGTCGATAATCGGTTCCGCCGCCGCCCCAACATGCTTTATGCCGAGCAATCCAAAACGAATGGCACCGTTTACCGCACGGAAATCCCGATCACTTTCCATGACGCATGGTGGAAGAACCTGAATGCCCATATCCTTGCAATTGTTGATGTAGCGAGCAATGTGCCTGCCGTCTCCGCCCATGAAGCTCGACATCAGCGCCGCCATAAATTCAACCGGATAATGTGCCTTTAGCCAGGCCGTCTGGTACGCTACGACCGCATAGGCAGCCGCATGGCTCTTATTGAAGGCATACGAGGCAAAATCCATCATCTGATCGTACAGCTTGTTTGCCGTTTCCGCAGAGATCCCTCGCGCACGACAGCCGGGAACCGAGGCACTGCCATCGGAACCATCAGAGCCGTTGATGAAAATCTCCCGTTCCTTCTCCATCACTTCGGTTTTCTTCTTACTCATCGCACGTCGCACTTCGTCACTGCGTGCGTTGCTGTAACCCGCAAGATCGCGAACAACTTGCATAACCTGTTCTTGGTAGATCATTACGCCATAGGTCACATCGAGAATCGGCGAAAGTGACGGATGTAAATAGTGAATTTTGCTCGGATTTTTTTTGTATTGGAGATATTTGGGGATGTTTTCCATCGGTCCCGGTCGGTAGAGTGAAATACCTGCTATGACGTCTTCCAAACAGGTCGGTTGGAGACGTTTGAAGAAGTCTGTCATGCCCGGACTTTCCAACTGAAAGATGCCCGCCGTATTTCCGCTCTTAATCAAAGAGAACACCTTGGGATCGTCCATGTCCATCTTTGCAAAATCTACGGTCTCTCCATGATTTTCCTTTATCTGTCGAATCGCATCCTGAATCACCGTGAGATTTCGCAGTCCCAGGAAATCCATTTTCAAAAGACCCAATTCCTCAATGGTCGTCATGGTGAATTGCGTACTCACATCCTTATCCGAAGCATAGAGCGGCACATATTCATCCAAAGGTTTTTTCGATATGACAACACCGGCAGCGTGCGTGCCTGCATTACGCGCCAATCCTTCGAGATCCATCGCTGTTTTTAACAGAGTCTGGATACGTTCATCTTCATCCCTTTTATCCCGCAGTTCTTTGTTTTTTTTCAGGGCATCTTTTAGCGTAATTTTCAATTCATTCGGGACCATTTTTGCAATTTTATCGACTTCGCCATAGGGCATGCCCATTACGCGACCCACATCGCGAATCGCCATTTTCGGCTGCAAAGTACCAAATGTAATAATCTGCGCTACGTTCTGTGACCCATATTTTTCAATGACGTAATTGATTACTTCTCCACGTCTTTTGTAACAGAAATCAATATCAATATCGGGCATGGTTACACGTTCCGGATTCAAAAACCGTTCGAAGAGCAAATCGTACCTTATCGGATCTACATCGGTTATGCCAAGCGAATAAGAAACAATGCTGCCGGCAGCACTGCCACGTCCCGGACCGACTGCAATTCCACTCTCCTTTGCATAACGAATAAAATCCCATACGATGAGGAAATAATTGACGAAACCCATTGTTTCAATCGTTTTCAGCTCAAAATCGAGACGCTCCCGATGAATGTCTGCCTCACTTCCATAACGAAGAGACAATCCGTTTTCACATAATTCCCGCAGATATGCCGCATTTTCCTTTCCGTCCGGTGGGGTAAAATCCGGAAGGTGACGACTGTTAAAGTCAATCTCCACATTACAGCGATCGGCAATCAACTGCGTGTTTTCAATCGCATCCGGGTGTGAAGGAAACAGCCTGCGCATTTCCTTTTCCGTTTTTAGATAAAACTGATCGTTTGCAAAACGCATACGGTCTTCGTCGTCTAATTTTTTTCCGGTTTGTATGCAGAGTAATGCGTCATGTGAAGCAGCATTTTTTTGTTCCAGATAGTGAACATCATTCGTGGCAACCAAAGGAATACCCAGTTCTTCATGAAGTCTGAAAATGCCTTCATTCGCTTTTTTTTGTTCTTCCAAACCATGATCTTGAATTTCCAGAAAGTAATTCCCTTCCCCGAAAATTCCTAAATATTCAATCGCGTCCTTCTTTGCCCCTTCATAGTCGTCGTATAGAATCTTTCTTGGCACATCGCCCGCCAGGCATGCGGACAGCGCAATAAGCCCTTCGCTGTGCTGTCGGAGGAGTTCCCTGTCGATGCGTGGTTTGTAATAAAACCCTCGTGTATAACCGGCGCTCACAATCTTCATGAGGTTCTTATAGCCCGTTAAGTTCTCGGCAAGCAAAACCAGATGTCCTTGATATCGATCTTTGTCCGGATTTTTATCTTCCATCGTGCGCGCTGCCGTGTAAACTTCACAACCGAGAATTGGGTTTACGCCTGCCTTCTTCGCCGCTTTATAGAACTCGATAACGCCGAACATATTTCCATGATCGGTAATCGCAATGCTATTCATTCCTTTTTTCTGAACACTTTCAATCAAATTGTCGATGCGCGCGGCACCGTCCAACAGGCTGAATTCCGTATGTACGTGTAAATGGGCAAAACTCATGCGATGTCCGTTTCTTCGGTTTCCGTTTCCTTTTTCTTACGCAGTCTCTTCCAAATGGATTCTCGAATGAGCACATACAAAACCGAACTCACAGGAACGCCGATGAGAATGCCCACAAAGCCACCTACGCTGGCACCGATGAGCACCGCAAGAAGAACCCACATGCCGGGTAATCCGATAGACTTCCCCACGACCTTCGGGTAGATTATGTGGTTTTCCAATTGTTGCAAGACAATGATGAATATGATGAAGGCGAGTGCCTGCCATGGATTCACCATCACGAGGAGCAGCGCACCAATGATTACGCCAATAAATGCCCCGATGACCGGAATGAGTGCTGTAAATCCGACGAGAACACCGAGCATGTAAGCGTATTTCGCGTTGATGACAAGGCAACCGATCGTCGTAAGCGCACCGATAATCACAGCTTCCAGACATTGACCCGCAACAAACTTTTCAAATGTTTTTTTACTCAGATCGGCGATCTGAGACAGTTTGGTGTGCCAAGGTTCTTTGACATAGGCAAACATCGCCTGACGCGTTTGCCGACCAAGCGTCTCCTTCGTAAGCAGTATATACAAAGCGAGCACAAACCCAAAAACGATATTCGCGACGGCGCTGAAAACACCCATCGCTGCCCCGGCAGCATTTTGCGCAATCGTTGGACCGATGTTCTTAAGAAAATCCAACACCTGCTGGAGCAATTTATCCGTGTTTTCGGAAATCCACGCCTGTATGCTCTGATCGATGTTGAGCTCCTTTAATGTTTTGTTTACCCACGATTCGGTTTTGTTCCAAAACGAGGGCGCATGACTGATAATGGAAGTGATCGTATCCTTAAGCGACGGAATAATCATCACAAGAACAAGGGTAACGACACCCAACACAAGTGCAATCGTAAGGAGTAAGCACAGACCGCGACGAAGCTCGAACTGAATATGTCCTTTTTTCCCATCCTCCGGGTTGACTTTCCAGACTTTCGCGACAAGCCGTTCCTCAAAAAAGCGCATCGGAACATTTAAAATAAAAGCGATGCAAAGCCCAAGAATCAATGGTTTAAGCAGTCCAAAGACAAACTCAACGATATCAATAGCCGTGTTCCAATTCAAAACAACCCATAGAAATGCCATGGCAATCAGGGTAAGGAAAATGATTTTCTTTGTTAATTTCTCGTCGAGCTTCACTTTTGTTTATCACCATCTATCCATAGAGTTTTGTTTTTTTATTTTATCACAGAAAGGGTTCCCCCTCAACAGATAAAAACGTATGTTCCTAATTTTTCTTGCTGCTTTTTCTGATAAAATAAAAAGCGAAAGGGAGGTTCGCCCCATGCCTAAAATATCCGGTGACTGGCAAAATGCAATCGGAAACGAGTTTGAAAAACCGTATTATTTACAATTGCGGCAATTTTTGAAGCAAGAATATCGAACCCGGATCATATACCCCGCAGCAGACGATATTTTCAACGCGTTTCATTTTACCCCACTCGCGAATGTAAAAGTGTTGTTGTTGGGTCAAGATCCCTACCATAATGCACACCAAGCCATCGGCGCAAGCTTTGCCGTACCCGAAGATCAGACGAAAATTCCCCCTTCTCTCGTCAACATTTTCAAAGAATTGAAGAACGATTTGGGACTGCCGATTCCGAATCATGGCTATCTGAAAAAATGGGCAGACGAAGGCGTGCTCTTGCTCAATGCGGTATTGACCGTGCGCGCACACCAGGCAAATTCACATCAAGGCCTCGGATGGGAACAGTTCACAGATGCGGTGATTGCTGCCGTGAATGAAATCGACCGCCCTGTCGTATACTTCTTGTGGGGCAAATACGCACAGGCAAAACGAGAAATGATCAACAATCCTCGGCATCTCATATTAGAGGCACCTCACCCAAGTCCATTTTCGGCAGATCGCGGATTCTTCGGCTGCAAACACTTTAGCAAAGCCAATGAATTTCTCGAACAAAATGGTGTGAAACCAATTGATTGGCAGATCGGTACTAATTCCGAAGACTCTGAATCGGCGCCGGAATGCGACCGCCACGCGCGATAAAAATCGAAGGGGACTTCGTTCGAATCTCCATCACAGGACCATGCCCGAGCAACCCGCCGAATTCCAACTCTTCACCGACAGACTTTCCGATTGCGGGAATGACGCGAACCGCCGTCGTCTTGCTGTTAATCATTCCAATCGCAGCCTCATCGGCTATGAGCCCCGAAATAACATCCGCAGGCGTATCGCCCGGCAGAATAATCATATCAAGACCAACCGAACAAACTGCTGTCATCGCTTCGAGCTTTTCCAGACTGAGCGAACCCGAACGCACGGCATCAATCATTCCACTGTCCTCCGACACGGGAATAAACGCACCTGAAAGACCGCCAACGCTTGATGATGCCATTACGCCACCCTTTTTCACCGCATCGTTGAGCATGGCAAGGGCTGCCGTTGTTCCGCAAGCACCCGTCTGTTCCAGACCGATTTCTTCCAATATATGTGCCACACTGTCTCCAATCGCCGGTGTCGGTGCAAGAGACAAATCAACAATACCAAAGGGGACGCCGAGCATCTGCGAAGCTTCACTGCCCACAAGTTGTCCCATCCGCGTAATTTTGAATGCGGTTTTCTTAATCACTTCGGCAACCTCGGTCAAATTCGCGTCCTTCGGCATTTGCTCTAATGCACTACGCACAACGCCGGGACCGGAAACACCGAC
>JAITTH010000153.1 GCA_031287295.1 Eubacteriales Family XIII. Incertae Sedis bacterium | reverse complement strand
GTTTGAAATCCGCATCGTTTTCGAAGTAGGTATTCAGCTCGTAAATGAGCTCCTGCGTTCGTCCAACGGCAAAAGACGGGATGACGACGTTTCCGCCACGCTCTGTGGTATCCAAGATGATCTTGGCAAGCTTTTCCACATTGTCTTCTTTGTCGTGCAAACGATTTCCATACGTGCTTTCCACGATGACGGTATCGGCCTTTTTGATGATGCTCGGATCGTTGAGCATCGGCTTACAACCGCGCCCCAAGTCGCCGGAAAAGACGGTCTTTCGCGACCCGTTTTCTTCAGGGATCCAAACCTCCACGATGGCAGAGCCGAAGATATGTCCCGCATCGTTAAAGACAAACTTTACGCCGGGTTCCGGCTCGACAAGCTGGCTGTACATGACAGGAAAGACATATTTCAGCGTTTCCTCTGCATCTTTGATGGTGTATAGCGGCTCGACCGGTGACCTTCCTGCACGTTCTTCCTTACGGCTCTTCCACTCCGCATCCTTTTCTTGAATATAGGCAGCGTCACGAAGCATGACACCGATGAGATCGGCAGTGGCGTCTGTGCAGTAAATTTTACCGCGGAAGCCGCGCTTGTAGAGCAAGGGCAATCTGCCGCAATGATCGATATGTGCATGGCTCAAGAGAACAAAACGAATCGCCGCCGGATCGAACGGGAATGGTGCCTGATTTGCCTTTTCAATACTTCCGCTTCCTTGGAACAATCCACAGTCAAGCAAAAACAACAAAGGATCGTCTGTTTCTCCAACGGTCATTAGGTGGCAAGAGCCCGTAACACCCTCTGCCGCTCCGCAAAATTTAATCTTCATTGTCGTTCCCCCTGTTCGTGACACCCGAGTATAAGGTAGAGAGGATTGCTCGAACATGCTACTCTCTTTCTATATAGTAACATACTACCGAAATACTACGCCACCTTGAGGTTATTGCGTCGGAACGTATGTTTTGTTTTCCTTGTTTTTATGATGCGAAAATGATAAAATGCTATGCAGAATGCAAATAACCGCACGACAATAGATCGTGTTTTGTTCCATCCAAATACAAGGGTGGCGCAACAAAAGAACTTTCCTAAAGTATTGGATGCTGAGAATCAGCAGAGTGGAGCAAAAAATGATTCAACTGAGACCGTTTCGAGCCATTCGACCCATTCCGAAACTGGCTTCGCGTGTCGCCGCATTACCCTATGATGTAATGAACCGCAAAGAAGCGGAAAAAATGGCAGAGGGAAACCCCTACTCCTTTCTGCACGTCGATAAGGCAGAAATCGACTTGCCGGAAATAGAAGACATCTATGATGCAAGAGTATATGAACGTGCAAAGAAAAACCTTGACAGCCTTCTTCGCGATGGGGTTTTGATTCAAGACACGACACCATCGTATGCCATCTATCGACTTACGATGAACGACCGAACGCAAACGGGTATCGTCTGCTGCCCTTCCGTAGACGACTATATGGAAGGACGCATCAAGAAACACGAGCTTACCCGCGCAGACAAAGAAGCAGATCGAATCCGTCATGTCGATACACTTGACGCAAACACGGGTCCGATTTTTCTCATGCACCGCCCGAACGACGAACTCGATGCCCTTGTAAATGCCTATATTTCAACAATCCAACCGATATACGACTTCATCGGACCGGAGAATGTAAAGCACGAAGCTTGGCTCGTAGATGACGCAGAAACCATCGAAAAAATCACACAGATCTTTTCCGGAATGGATGCGCTCTACATTGCAGACGGACATCATCGCTGCGCATCGGCGGTACGCGTCGCACAATTACGCAGGGAAGAAAATCCGTCTTACGATGGCTCGGAAGAATTTAATTATTTCCTCTCCGTAGTTTTCCCTTCCAATCAGCTACAAATTCTCGACTACAACCGCGTTGTAAAAGACCTTTGCGATAGGAATGTTGAAGATTTTATGGTATGCATTTCCGAGAACTTCATCCTGGAGAAAGACCCGGCGAACATCGCCCCCTCACGCCCGCATACCTTCGGAATGCTTCTGGGAGAAAGCCGATTTCTGCTCACGGCAAAAGAAGGAACGTGGGACGACACAGATCCTGTGGCTTCACTCGATGTATCGATTCTTTACGACAACCTCCTGAAGCCCATCCTCGGCATCGGCGATCCGCGGACAGACAAACGCATCGATTTTGTTGGCGGCATCCGAGGCATAGATGCCTTAGCGCATCGCGTGAAGACAGACATGCAGGTCGCTTTCGCGATGTACCCAACTTCCTTAGATGAATTGATGGACGTAGCAGACGCAGGCAAGATAATGCCCCCAAAGAGCACTTGGTTTGAACCAAAGCTGCTCAGCGGTCTTTTCATTCACGCCCTGAAATAGATAAAAGTTACGAAGGAGACCTTTATGTGCGGAATCGCAGGATATTTTAACATTCGTGCCGATGAAAATTTATTACTTACGATGAATCAGACCATGGCGCACCGTGGACCGGACGGCTATGGCGATTTTTCCGATGAACTGGTGGGATTAACCCATCGCAGACTCACCATTATTGACAAGGTCGGAGGCGGGCAACCCATGGAGGATGCGACCGGTCGCTATGTCATTTCCTACAACGGAGAAGTCTATAATTATTTGGATCT
>JAITTH010000135.1 GCA_031287295.1 Eubacteriales Family XIII. Incertae Sedis bacterium | reverse complement strand
TGACAATCGATCACGACGGATTTGATTCTGGTCGAACCGAGCTCGATTCCCAGATAACAGGATTTCCATTCTTCTTGACTGATGTTTTTCTCTTGGATCAATTTTGTTCCTCTCTTAAGCTAAAGGGGATTGAATCTATGCTCAACTTTTCTTGCGTTTTCTCATGATGATGACACTTTGAAGCACAATGAAGAAACACAGCATTGCGGCTCTGGATATTCCGGTCCACCAGGCACCTGTCAGACCGATGGCCCTTACGATATTTCCGATGGTGCCCTTTGTAAGCGCACCGATAAACGTTCCGAAAACACTGCCGACACCGCCTGTTAACAGTGTTCCGCCTATGATGGAAGATGCGATGGCGTCCATCTCCATGCCGGATGCGTGTGTCGTTGCGCCGGACCGAATATGGAGAAGGAAGATCATACCGCCGATTCCCGTCAAAAGTCCGCACAGAACGTAAGAGAGGAACTTTGTGCGCTTTACATTGATGCCCAGCATGAGTGCGCTCTGTAGATTTCCGCCGACCGCATACAGATTTCTCCCAAACTTCGTCCATCGAAGCGTTGCAAACAGGGCAATGACAACGACGAGTGCCACGATGACGCCGATTTCCAAATAGGCCTGAACAAAGACACCATTGTTGTTCACAGAGCCTACCCCGGGAAGCCTGATTCTGGTTTGCGCAATTTTGTTAAAGCCCTCGTTTGAAACCGTGCGTGTTTCTGTTTCAATGATGGCGGTAAGTCCTCGCGCGAAGAACATACCCGCCAAGGTAACAATGAACGGTTGCACGCCGAGATACGCCACCAGATAACCCTGTACGATTCCAAAAGTCAAACCGATTCCGAGCGCCACAAAGATCGCTGTTCCAAATTGACCGCCCTGATCATCCATGTGAATCACACACGACATACCAATCAATGCCGTGGCGCCACCGACGGAGATATCGATGCCACCGGCAATCATTACGATTGTCAGACCGCAAGAAAGTACAATCAGCGCTGCGTTTTCGTTAAGTAGATTGAAAAAATTCTGAGGATTTGCAAACCCTTTTCCCGCAAAAAGAATCATTCCAAGCACATACATCAGTACAAATATAATGACCGTTGTGATGAGGAGGAAGGCTGTGTCGCTTAAAGGATTCTTCCTTTTGGTTATTTCATCGGCGGGATTGTTGCTGTTTCGTGATAAAATGTTCGCAAATTTCATTTCAGCTCACCACCTTTCCGCTCGGCTCGCGTCTTCGTCTAAAAGCACTCCAATTTCTGCGAGCGAATTCTTTTACGACGGGTGCCTGAATCGCAACCAGGATGATGATGACCACTGCCTTGTATGCCGGCAGTGCATCGGATGGCACGCTGTTTGCCAGCAGTGTCGTGGTAAGGGCTTGAATGGTATAGGCACCGATGATGGATCCCGCCAAACTAAATTTACCGCCACTAAGCGCATTTCCGCCGAGGGCAACCGCCAAGATGGCATCCATTTCGATGTCCTTTGCGATGTAGTTGTATTGAATGGAGCCCACCCTGCTGACCTTTAAGAACGCTGCGATTCCAACGCAGACACCCATGATAACAAAGGTGATGAACTTAATCATCTTCGGGTTTAATCCGATGAGCTTTGCCGATTTTTCATTGATTCCCACAGTTTGTGTATAAAGACCGATGTTTGTAAATTTCAGTGCCAAGAATGCGATGAGCATACAGCCCACAGCAAAAAATATCGGTGTGGGAATCGGCATCCCGGGAATCACGTTTCCCACTGCATTGAGGGCCGGCACGTTCACTCTCGGGCTGAGTCCCCCTGTAATCCAAGAGGAAATCGGTCTTCCTGCCGTAAACAATATGAGTGTTGCGATCATGGGCTGTACATTAAATACGGCAACGAGCGTGCCATTGAATGCACCGAATGCCATTGCAACAAGGCAGCCCAATAAGACGACGGGAATGAGTCGGATGCCCGATTCTTGGTAGTACGCCATATTGTCTGCCACAACCGCAAGGATTACGGCTCCGGCAATTGCGATGCAGGCACCAACGCTGATGTCCTGCCCTCTTGACGCCGATGTAATAAAGGTCATTCCAATTGCCAAAATGACCAACTCCGAAGCGTTATTCAGCACGCTTATGAGGTTTCCTGCCAACAGCCCGTCGCCATTGCTGTTTACCTTATAGACAATGCTGAAAAAATCCGGGTTGGTAAACGCATTAAACACAAATACTGCCGCAAGGCAAGCGATGGGAATGAAAAGATTCATTCTGACGATCTTTTTGAGCATACTGCCGAAGGCAGCTTTGTTGTCTTTGGTATTTGTAATCTCCCTATTCATTTTTGGCTGCACCTCCGGCAATCGTCTGCATGATTCTGCCTTGGGTCATTTCGTCGTCTTTCAATTCTCCGACGACCTTTCTGTCCCGCATAACAATAAGCCTGGAACATGTACGCAACATTTCCTCTATTTCGGAAGAAATAAAGGTGATGCTCATACCTTCCGATGCCAATTTGAGCACCAATTTTTGGATTTCAGATTTCGTGCCGACATCGATACCTCTGGTAGGCTCATCCAAAATGAGATAGTCCGGATGGGTAAGAAGCCATCTGGCAAGAATGACCTTCTGTTGATTTCCTCCGGATAGAGAGCCGATAGGTACGTTTGATGATGCCGTTTTTATATTCAGCAGTTTTATATATTCATCTGCAAAAGCTTCTGCTTGAGATCTGGAAAAAGGTCTGAAGAAACCTTTCATAATTTGCAAGGCAAGGATGATGTTTTCGCGCACCGATAAATCGGCAACAATACCATCGTTTTTGCGATCTTCGGGAAGATATCCCATGCCCAACTTCATGGCGTCTTTCGGCTTGCGTATTTTCACACTTTTGCCCTTGACCTTGATCTTGCCACCGGTGATTCTGTCCGCGCCAAATATCGCTCTGACGCACTCCGACCTGCCGGAGCCCAGAAGACCCGAAAATCCGGTGACCTCTCCTTGGGTCGTTGAAAAATCGAATGGCTGAATGCCGGACACGGAAGATAGGTTCTCCACTTGAACCACAGGCGGTTTGTCCTCACGATCGAGGGACTCCTGTACGTGCGTTTTTTCTATATTGGCAAGTACATCCAACTCCTTTCCCATGATCTTTGAAACCAGATCCACCTTGGGCAGATCTTTGATCTCATAGGCTCCAACGAGTTCCCCGTTTCGAAGAACGGTGATCCTGTCGCAAACTTCGTAAACCTGATCGAGGAAGTGTGTAACGAATAAAATGCCCACACCTCTTGCTTTGAGATCGCGCATCAGGCGAAAGAGCTTCTGTACTTCATTTTCATCCAAAGAAGAGGTTGGTTCGTCTAATATGAGTATTTTACATTCCATATCGACGGCACGAGCGATTGCAACCATCTGCTGAACGGCAATGGAACAGTTTGAAAGCTGTTGGCGCGGACTCGCGGGGATGCCAAGATTCTCTAAGATTTCCTTGGTGCGCTTATTTCGCGCGCTCCAACTGATGAAAAAGTCTTTCGACCGCCCGATGAACATATTTTCCGCAACCGTAAGATTCGGGCAAAGCGTGATTTCCTGATAGACCGTGCTAATGCCTATGTTTAGTGCTTCCTGCGGAGATTTGATGGAAATCGGCTTATCGATTTCATCCATGAATATTTCTCCCGCATCTTTGGCATAGACACCGGTGAGCACCTTAATTAATGTGGATTTTCCGGCGCCGTTTTCGCCCATAAGAGCATGGATCTCACCTTTTCTCAAAGTGAAATCGACATCTTGTAAGGCACGAACACCTGGAAAAGCCTTACAGATTCCTCGCATCGATAGTACGGTTGTATCTTGCATGATGCTCTCTTTTCGCGAAGCTAAAGGGGATTGCCTATTAAAATACGGTGCGAGTATACGGGTATCTTTCACCACATACACCGCACCGCGTTTTAGGAGTTTGGTCTATAATCTACGATCGGAGGCGAGATTATTTCTCAAATCCGTATGTGCGACCGTCTACAATTGCCTGTGTGATGGTATCTGTGTCAAAGGCTTCCTCTTCGATGTATTGTACTTTTTCCACAGTATT
>JAITTH010000126.1 GCA_031287295.1 Eubacteriales Family XIII. Incertae Sedis bacterium | reverse complement strand
TAACGATGTCAAGAATCCAACCAATGACGCGATTATTTTGGCAAATCCTTGATTCCCACTTACGTTTTTTGCCAACGCCCCTACAGTATCTACAACATCACCAACGATTTCATCTACATCTTGCGAACGCTTTGCCGCAATACTACTGATTGTCTCAACATCTTTTAAAACGATGTTGGCGGACTTTAAAGTCACGATCAGATGTTTAACTAGGATAATCAAATAAACAATTAGCACAATGCCCGCTCCACACAAGAGGAACAGTAACAAGTCTTTTATAGTTATTGTTGCATTCATAATTATGCCTCCTCTTCTTAACAGCGACATTTTAATTATGCACTCTACATACAAAAACTACAAGCGATTCCGCAAAAAAAGCAGAGAGGAATTAACCTCTCTGCAACGAATTTGAAATAATTTTCTAAGGATTGCGCCATGCTCAAGACATTTGCAAAGCACGTTTCATCTTGCGTCTCAAAACAACCAAGAAAACAAGTAAGGCAGTGACAGCCAGAGGTGCGCCAATGCCAATGGCGATTGCTCTTGGTTCCCCGGTGAGAATCCCTGAGATAAGCTGCTTAAACGCATCTCCGATTTTTCTCTGCGGGACGCTCGCTTCCGGTTGAGAAATAGGTTCAATCGTCTTGACCGGCGTTGCCTTTTGCAGCTTTGGTTCCGGTTTCACCACCGGAGAATCCTGTATCGCGGTAACAGATCCCGCATAGACTCCGTGAATCGTATACGCGTTCGGTTCGAGATAGGATTCCAAAGCACGGTAGACGATGGTCGCATCCCAAAGTTCGGGTAACCCATCTTCATCGTAAGAAATCGGCGTAACATGAACGCCTGCGCGCTTCATAACCACTGCTGATGTGGCCCCCGGCGCACTGTCGGAAAGCAGCTCAAACGTTTTTTCTTCCGGAAGTCCACTGATTTCGTTAGACGTGATTCCGTGCAAAACTTCCGTACGATCTGCCTTTTGTTCAATGGACGCATAACAAGGCTCTGTTTTTACATCCAGGAGCAGAAGTGATCCCTGGTAGGTCTTCTCCTCTATCGTTAACGTTGAGGGAAGATAGTTCCGCGCTTCGTTCGCATGAAATTCCGAAGCGGTGATCGTACAATCTGCCGTAAACTTGCAAAACACTTCGCGAGGCTCCTTGTCGCTTTGTGCAACTTCATGTGAATCTATAAGTTGAAACTGAAATCCATCCTGTACAATCGTCTCCGGAATTGCCATCTCTTCATAAATCGATGGCGTAGAAGTTTCGGAAGAAATCGCATAAACCGAACCCACTCCGGAACTGCTGCTTGCGATGGCAAGGATCGGGAAAATCATGGCAACAAAAGCTGTTATCCGGATTTTACTGTGCGCCTTGCGTCGTAAGGCAAAGACCAAAAGTAGGACCGTAAGTGCTGATATTCCGGTTCCGATCAAAAGCAATTTCAGCGTTTGTCCGTGTCCGTCCCCCGTATTCGGAGAATGACCCAATGATTTTGGGGAAAACTCCGGAGCGCGAGCCTTTAGCGTAAATGTGCTGATTGGCACTGTATATACAACGTCTTCATCCCGATCCGTCAAGGTGAGATTTCGCGCAATTTGGGCACATGCCGATGCTTTTATCGTCTGACTTTCGTCTAAAGGCAGCGGACAATGGACCAAATAACTGACGGGTTTTAAGCCCTGCGCATTGGAAACCTCATCGCAATAATCCATGTGTCCGACTACTGGGGTCCAATTTACGCGATCTGGGTAAATCCCCTCTTTCTGCGTTTCGCGATGTTCGCCGTTTTGTGACGGACTTTCATAATTCTTCGTCGTAAAGCCCTTCAAAACCGCCCCATGTTCGTAACGAAGGGCTGTAATGTACTCATCCGATGACAGACCAAGATCGGAAACCGTAAGATGCGTACGCGCATCTGTGGAAACATCTTGCGCCCATAGAACCCACCCTGTGTTTGCAAACGTCGCCTGATTGTTCGGATTGTTTGGATTGTGCGGATTCGTTTCCATTGCGGAGACTGGGGAGTAGATTTTCGAATCGTCTGTTTTATTCGTCCTATACCAGATATTCATCTTCCCATCGATATCGCCATAACATACCGGCGTCCAGAGCTCACGGATGCGAATCTTGCCTTCCGAAACCGATTCTAACGAATCATCTACCGTGAATTCGTCTGCCGCCACCGATGATGTGCTTCGGTAATCTACATTGTAACGATAGGTCTCGACACCGACATTATCTATGTCCTCTTCGCCCGGCAGCGCACGATAGGCAGCGGAGGTCTTTTGAATGGTATCTTTATCAACCTGACAGGAAATCATGATCGCATCATTCTTAAAGATTTGCACGTCCGGTGGTGCCCCTGGACCTATTGTAATGACATGAACATCTGCTTCCCCACTTTCTCCGCAGGACGCATACGCAGGATTGGTGCGGATTTCACGAATCTGCCACGTCCCTGCACCAAGTCCCGGGAAAACGATTTTGCCATCTTGATCCGTCTTTCGCTCATCCATGGGTTGCCATACACCGTTTGCATCTTGCTGTTCGAGCGAAAAAACAGTATCCGCCACAGGTTGGGCTGTCGCTTTGTCCTGTTTCACAACATCAATCGCAAACCAACTGACATCGAACGTCCCACTGTTTCCGCCAACATACTGAACATATTTGCCCACATTTTGCAGCGAAGGTGCGCCCGTGTAAGCAACGGCAGATGGGATGTTAAATTCTGCATCCAGTTGAATCGTACCACTGCCTGTTTCGGTAAGTGCATCGACAGGCAGATATAAATAGAACGAGCCATCCGTCAGCCCTTGTATCTGATTTCCGTCCACATCGCCAAGATAGGCATCTTTCGGAAGTGTGGAGAGCGATACAGTTGCACGAATGCTGCGCGCGAGCGAAAAAGGACCGATTCGACGAAAGTCATCGTTATAAGGCTGTGGCGTTGTATCTGTGGGCGGAACGACCTGTGCTGCCGGGTTCGGCAACCCTCCCAATGCCTTTTGGGAAAGCCATCGCGTCGCATCAATCACCTTCTGACTTTCTGCTGCCCCACCGGGCACATTGGTTTCCACCATCAGCGTATTCAGATCGAGCTGATCTCCGTATCCGCTATTGTTCATCGCCCAGACGGCAAATTGCGTGGCAGCACGCGCCTGATCGTCTGTCAGCGAAATACCTCCAAATATTTGGTGATTCGGATATCCGTAATACAGTGCAGCGATAACTTCCTGTGATGGGGTAAATTGATCCGGGTAATATGTCCCATTTTGACCCGGTGAGGCGACAAATAGATTCAAACAATATGCCACGCTGCCATCTGATGTCGCATAACGATCTGTCGCGTCGAAAGGAATCCCGCCTGCCACGCCATGCATCCAATCAATCCCGCGACCATGATATACGGTATCGCCCGCAGCAAAAGCCGGTCCGATCGACCCTACACCAAGCATCAAGAATAGGCTCAAAATTACGAGGATCCCCCCTCTCTTTAATTTTTTGCAGTTTAACGTTTCCATAAATCCTCCCGTCTGAAGCGCACACCCAGGTTGCGCTCTAACAATTGCGTAATATTTCCTGCATTCCCAGATATTACCATATCTTTTCGTTTTTGTAAATATTTTCCAGTTTTGTTTTATGATTTTTCTTTCCCTCAACAATGGAACTCTTTCCAATTCCTTGAAAAAGTCGGATTCTTCATGATTCAAAGCTTCAATTTGTTCCATTGCAGTCCATGAGTTTCAAGTGATACAATTTCAGGGTGATACAAGGCAGGCGAGATTGAGCATAGTGGTGCTATGTCAAACGAGCCTAACACAGAAGCACCCGAAATTTACCACTTGAAACCGTTTTATTACTTTGTCACATGAGGCTAAGGATATGTTGCATAACATAGGTATTGATCTTGGGGGAACAAACATCGCAGTCGGATTGGTCCGTGAAGACAATCGTATTTTGTCACAGCGTTCCGCGCCCACGAAGGCAGGACGCTCACCTGAGGAAATTCTGCATCATGCAGCACAACTCGCACGTGAAACAGCAAGCGATGCAAACATTGAATTTTCAACAATTCACAGCATTGGTTTCGTATCTACCGGCATAGCAAATCAAAAGACGCGTCGCCTGGAGTTTTCCGCAAACCTGTTCTGGGATGAGGCCGATGTCGGTGGCATTCTCACCGAAGAAACCGGGAAACCCATCTTCCTTGATAATGACGCAAACGGTGCAGCGTTGGGCGAACATGTCGCCGGTGCCGCGAAAGACTACAACATTTCGCTCATGCTTACGATAGGAACGGGCATCGGTGGCGGATTGGTGATTCATGATCGGGTTTTTCGCGGATTTAATTATGCCGGAATGGAAATCGGTCATATGGTTATCGAGCGCGACGGTCGCCCTTGCCATTGCGGAAGAAGAGGCTGCTATGAACGCTATGCCAGCGCAAGCGGGCTCATTCTCACCGCCGAAGAATCTATGAGGGATATCCCGTCATCGCTGCTTTGGACACTCTGCGAACATGAGGTAAAGAAGCTCACCGGGCGGATGGTTTTTGATGCTGCTGATCAGGGAGACCCCACCGCAGTCCGCGTGCTCGACACGTTCATAAAGGATCTTTCCTGTGGTGTTGTGAGTCTTGTCAATATTTTTCAACCCGAAATCCTCGTCATCGGCGGTGGTCCTTCCGCACAGGGAGATCGCATTTTTGAGCCATTGCGCACGGCATTGGCAAACGAAGCCTACAGTCGCCAAAGTCCAAGAAATACAAAAGTTGTCGGAGCGCTGCTGGGAAATGACGCAGGGATTATCGGCGCGGCTAATTTATGGAGGGAGACGCACGAAGATGAGTAAGCATACGCGTGCCGTGATCGGTATCGACATCGGAACATCCGGGACGAAAACCGCCATCTTTGACGAAATTGGGAATTTACTTGCGTCACACACGGCAGAGTATCCAATGTTGCAGCCTCAGAATGGCTGGGCAGAACAAAATCCGGAAGATTGGTGGCAGGCGTCCATTGAAGGTTTGAAAGTTGTGCTCGCAAAAGTTAGCGACACGATAGAAGTTGTCGCAATCGGGCTTTCCGGGCAAATGCATGGGCTTGTAATGCTCGACGAAACCGGATGTGTCCTAAGACCATCCATCATCTGGTGCGATCAACGAACAGAGCGCGAAGTCGAACAAATGAAGCGCATGGTGGGCGAAGAAAAACTGATCCGCATCACGGCAAATCCCGCCATGACGGGCTTCACAGCCGCAAAAATTCTCTGGGTGCAGAACAACGAGCCGGATGTATACGCAAAATGCAGGCACATTCTTCTTCCCAAAGACTATATTCGTTATCGGCTTACCGGGGAATTTGCAACGGAAGTCAGTGATGCTTCGGGAATGCAACTGATGGATGTCGGCGCACGTGATTGGTCAAGCGAAATACTATCGCTGCTAAACATCGATCGTACCCTTCTTGCCAAAATGTATGAATCTCCGGAGATCACAGGAACGGTTCATGCCACAGCTGCCGCAGAAAGCGGTCTTCCAATCGGCATTCCGGTTGTCGGCGGTGCCGGAGATAATCCCGCAGCCGCTGTCGGAACCGGGGTCGTCAGTGAAGGACGTGCTTTCACAACCATTGGATCTTCCGCCGTCATTTATACGGTTTCCGATACGGTGAAAATCGATTTGAAGGGGCGTGTCCATGCGCTATGTGCCAGTGCACCCGGAAAATGGACCGTGATGAGCTGCACGCAGGGGGCCGGTCTTTCGCTCAAGTGGTTTCGCGACAATTTCTGTTCAGAAGAAATCGCAGAGGCAGAAAAACGCGGCATCGATCCCTATATTCTAATGACCGCAATGGCAGAAAAAATACCGGTCGGGTCGGATCGCTTGCTCTTTCTCCCCTATTTGATGGGAGAACGTTCCCCTCACCCGGATCCGGATTGCCGAGGTCTATTCTTTGGGCTCTCTGCCATCCATACGCGCGCAAACCTCATACGTTCCGTCTTGGAGGGCGTTACATTCTCTCAATTAGAATGTTTGAATGTCTTCCGCGAAATGGGCGTGCCTGTACAGGATATGGTCATTACGGGCGGAGGCGCAAAAAGTCCGTTCTGGATGCAGATGCTGGCAGACCTCTATGGTGTTCCCGTTCGGAAAATGACAACGGACGAAGGTGCCGCACAAGGCGCAGCGCTTCTCGCAGCCGTTGGCGCAGGAATTTATCCAAGCGTGCAGGACGCCTGTGCCACCGTGATGAAACGCGATGAGGCACTTTTCCCCAACCCGGAGGCAGGGAAAGCCTACGCACCATATTTTGAGCTCTACAAGCAGCTCTATCGAAAACTCATCGAAGAATATAAGACCCTGGCTAAAATCTAGTCCGTAAAGGTCGCCTTAAGAGACCTCGTCCGGCGAAACGGTATCGCTGTGATTGAAACGGAAGAATCGGGGAAGCCCGCCTTCCATGCGTTCACTCGCGTCTCCGCGCACCAAGGGTAGCAGATAGTCGATCATCTCCTGTGAAACGTTCGTGCCCTTCATGGTAATCCATTCGCGAGGGACATGTTTTTCTTTGTTTGCCACAAGATTCACATCGGCGTAATCAAAATATGTGATGTATGGATTATTTCCTGTCCGGTGAATGGCAACCATCACGCCAGTCATGCCATTCAAGGCCGCTTCTACCGCCAAATATCCACATTCGTAAGATTCATTTAAATCCGTCATGCTTGCAAGATGCGCAGCGGAGCGCTGTAAGGATGAGAATTGGATGGTTCGGGTCTTTAGGTTTTCGATCTTCACCCCGGTTTTCACCATCTCTTCAAGTGCAAGGGCCGCACCGCCAAGAGTCTTGTGTCCAAACATATCGAGGACGTCCCCCATGATGGAAAGATAGGACCCGTCAGCAAGGCGAACACCTTCCGACACGGCAACGACAACGTGCATATCTTTCTCGACCTGCGTCTGAACGCGTTTCACGAAATTCTCCGGATCGAAAATCACCTCCGGGAGATAAATCAGTTGTGGCGCAGGAATGCCACCCTGCCTCGCCAAGGCGCTCGCTGCAGTGAGCCAGCCCGCATTTCTCCCCATAATTTCGACAATGGTTACAGCCGGTTTCGGGTAGACGATTGTATCGAGATATACCTCGCCAACGCTTGCTGCAACATACCGTGCAGCACTGCCAAATCCCGGTGTATGATCGGTTTCCATGAGGTCGTTGTCGATGGTTTTCGGAATGCCGATTACGGCAATTTCTTCTCCGCGAAGCTTAAAATAATTTGCAAGCCTGGCAACGGTATCCATCGAATCATTTCCTCCGTTATAGAAAAAATATCCGATGTTGTATTCTTTCAGAATGCCAAGGACGCGTTCGTACGATTCTTCGTCTTTTGGAAGTTTATAGCGGGAACTGCCGAGTGCCTGCGCCGGAGTATGAATCAGCAAATCAAAGTCATCGGAAGACGTAATTTGTTTCGAAACGTTGATGATTTTCCGATCCAAAAAACCTTTCATGCCATTGACGGCACCGAGTACATGTTTGATTTTTTCGCTTCCCATAGCCCTTGCCGTTGCGCCGGCAATAGAAGCATTGATCGCTGAAGACGGTCCCCCACTTTGCGCGATTAGTATGTTCTTCGCGTCCATGATCCCTCCAAGTTCGATATTTCCAAGTATTTCTGTAGATTTCAGTATAACAGAGAATAGCCTCATGTGACAAAGTAATAAAACGGTTTCAAGTGGTAAATTTCAGGTGCTCCTGTGTTAGGCTCGTTTGACATAGCACCACTATGCCCAAACTCACCTGCCTTGTATCACCCTGAAATTGTATCATTTGAAACTCATGGACCGCAATGAGCCAAATTTTGCGATAAGCAAGGCCGCAGGACGAAAGCGTACCCGTAGGTACGGTGAGGACGAGAACATAGCTAATCGTGAAATTTGTCCATCTGCGGCGTTTATTACTTTGTCACATGAGGCTAGCCTCTTTTACGAATGAGCAGACAGAAAAAAAACTTCCATACGCTTGTAGCATACAGAAGTTTTGATTGGGATGTGGCAGCGACCTACTTTCCCGGGCAGTCACCCACCGAGTATCCTTGGCGCAGACGAGCTTAACTACTGTGTTCGAGATGGGAACAGGTGGAGCCTCGTCGCTATAGCCACCA
>JAITTH010000070.1 GCA_031287295.1 Eubacteriales Family XIII. Incertae Sedis bacterium | reverse complement strand
GCCTGGCGTTCCGCGCTGCTTTCCGAAAAAACGCCGACGGTGCTTGCTCTGACGCGACAAAACTTGCCGGTCCTCGGATCGAACAGCGATGCGGAAAAGGGTGGCTATATTCTGGATCGAGAAGAGGGTGCTCCTGAGCCACAGGTGATTCTTATGGCGAGTGGGTCGGAAGTGTCCTTGTGTCTCGATGCAAAGAAACTTCTGGAAGCAGACGGCATCGCCACGAGGGTCGTGAGCATGCCCTGTATGGAAGTTTTTGCGAATCAGGATGAAGCTTACCGGAACGCGGTATTGCCGGATGGAGACGCGCTTCGTGTTGCCGTGGAAGCAGGATCGAGCCAACCCTGGGGCAATTGGATCGGCACGCACGGAATTTCAATTACCATGGATTGTTTTGGTGCTTCGGCGCCCGCCCCGGAACTCTTTCGGAAGTTTGGCTTCACACCTGAAAACATCGCAAGACGCGCGCGCCAAACACAAAAACGCAACCTCTGATATTGGAGTATGAGAATGCAAAAGAATCGAAGAAAATTACGAACATCCATTTTATGGGTCATGACAGCACTTGTTGTTACCGTAACACTGATTCTCGGCATTTCGAGCAGCTTGGCATTGTATCAGCACAGCAACGCCACCATCGATCAAATCATTCAAATTGACGGGAATGCCAATGCAAAAGTGCTCGACAACTACCTGCGGGATATCAAAGAAGACATACAGGCGATTGTGATAACCGGCACTTTGACCTCTACAACCATTTCCGATTCAGACCGCCAACGAACACTCGAAGACATTCTTACAGGTCGTCCGGATATTCGTTCGATATATCTGGTAAACCATGAGGGCATTGCCATTGCAGATGCCGATGTAGAGGATATCGGGGCGGACTATTCACGAGAATCCTTTTTTATTCAAGGGATTCAATCGGATGATTACTTTATTGATCCTCCCAAATACGATAAATGGACACATAATGTTACGATGACCATCACGTATCATTTACAAGATGAGAATGGATTTGATGGATTGGTTTGTGCCGACATCAATTATGATGCCATTGCCGCACTGATCGACCGAAACGATCTCGGAGAATCCGGGCACAGTTTTGTGTTGGACAATCTCGGCAACTATCTGGCGCACGCAGAAGAAGCATACGTTCTCGAAAACAGGAACTATTTTGTCCGGTACGAAGACGAACCGAATCGTGTGGCTTTGTTTAAAGGATTGTTAAAAAAGCCCGATGTCCTTTCAAGTTTTACAGACGCAGATGGCGAAGAATGGCGTGTTTACAGTCATACTTTACCGGAAACCGGTTGGATGTATTTTTCCGTCGCAAAAACGGAAGAATTTATGGATGGGTTTTACAAGCAGCTTTTCAACAGCCTATTGACCTGTGCGGTTTGTTTGTTTCTTGCCGTCGTGCTTGCCCTGATTTTGAGCCATCACATTGCAAATCCCATCTCACTCATGACGGAACGCATGAAAAAGTTTGCAGCAGGAGATGTCCATTCTCCCATGCCGAAAATAACGAGCACCAATGAAATCGGTATCCTTTATGAATCTATGAAAAGCTCTATGAATTCTCAAAGTGCCTATATTTCAGACATATCAGAGCGTCTTAGCCACATTGCGACGGGAGATTTGCGCTATACTTCCTCTTTGAACTACATCGGTGACTACCAAGCGATGCAATTGTCGCTTGAACAAATTCAGCAGTCGATGAATCAAATCTTATCCAGCATCAAATACTCATCCATTACCGTCCACGACACGGCAAGTGTCATCGCTGCAAGAGGCAAAGAGCTTTCCGACCATTCCGTAACCCATGCGCAGACCATCGATCAAATCGATAACACATTCAAGGAAATACGGCTTCGCCTTCGCGATACCGCTTCCAATACTGCGGCAACTTTACAAAAGACATCCGAGGCACGGCAAGCCTTAGACCACACACGCGTCGATATGGAGAAAATGCTTGACGCGATGCACAAAATTACGGAAGCCACTTCTTCCATTCGTAACATCATCAAAGTCATTGATGAAATTGCGTTCCAAACAAATTTACTTTCTCTGAACGCTGCGGTGGAAGCGGCAAGGGCAGGGCAGCATGGTAAGGGTTTTGCCGTTGTGGCGGATGAAGTGCGAAATTTGGCGGGAAAGAGTGCCGAATCCGCAAAACAAACAGAATCGCTCATAAACAATACGCTGGATACCGTTGTGAAAGGAGAAATGATCGCGGAAGAAAGCTGGTCACAGATTGTGAACATGCAACAGATCATCATTGAAGTGGATGCCCTTGTCGATGGCATCGAAAAAATGGCAACCGAACAGGCAGCTGCCGCAGATGAAATTTATGAAGGCATATCGCGCATCAACGCCATCACGCAACACGATTCGGCAATGTCGGAAGAATCGGCATCCTCCAGCACGCAGCTCTCCGAAATGGCAGGCGAGCTGAATCGACAAATCGCATATTTCCAAGTATTTGAGAACAATGAGGAGATGGATCATCATGAATGAAAAAGCAATACGAAATATCGCTTACGGACTCTATGTGGTCTTTGCAAAAGGGGAAAAAGATAACGGCTGTATTACGAATACGCCCATTCAGGTGACAAATACACCCAGTCGCATTGCGCTGACTTTGAACAAAAGCAATTACACCACAAAGCTCATCCAAAACACCGGTCTGTTTACACTCTCCATACTTTCAGAAGATGCACCTTTCTCGGTGTTTCAAAACTTCGGGTTCCAAAGTGGCGAAACCGTGGATAAATTTGCAGATTTTGCGGATGTGACCCGAGGGGAAAACGGCATTTATCATCTGACGAAGTACGCCAATGGATATTTGTCGGGAAGCGTAGAACAGACCATCGATCTCGACACGCACCTGATGTTCATTGCGCATCTTACGGATGCCGATGTTTTGTCTTCTTTGCCAACGATGACCTATGGATTCTATCAGTCAAAGGTGAAGCCCAAGGCGACTCCGACAATCGAACATGGCTGGAAATGCAACATCTGCGGATACATCTATGAAGGCGAGAATTTGCCCGCGGATTTTGTATGTCCCATTTGTAAGCACGGAGCAGGGGATTTTACGAAGTTTTAGGTTGATCGAAATTCTTTTCTACGAATAGATTGCCGAAAGAAACCCAATAAAAAAAGATGGGAGACACGTTCCATCTTTTTTCGTTGTATTGAACTTATACAAATTCGGGGTGACGGGTGAGATTTTATGCTTCGGGCGTTTCCTCGGGAGCATCTGCGGGGACTTCCGCTTCTTCGCTTTCCGGTGCCACTGCGTCCGCTGCGGGAGCTTCCGCTTCTTCAGCAACGACTTCCGGGGTTTCTTCCGAAATTTCCGGAGTCTCTTCTGAAATTTCTGCCGTGGCTTCCGCTTCTTCCACAGACGCGACTTTCGTCGATTTCACGGGAGATTTTTGCTTTCTCGGTCTTGCCGCTTTTGCTTTCTTCTCCTCTTCGAGCGCCAATTTGGCGTCTTTTCTTGCCTGTTTCTCGGCGGGATCCGGTGGTGCGGGTTTGTTTGCTTTCACAAGCAATGCTTCCTGTCCGAAGGCCTGTTTGAATTTCAGTGTGATACGAGAGACTTTACGGGAAGCCGAATTCTTATGAACGGTTCCTTTTGCGGCCGCCTGCATCAGTTTTTTCTCTGCGAGAGCCAACTTATCTCTTGCTGTTTCTTGATCTCCGTTCGCTACTGCGAGATCGAAGTTTTTAAGAACAGCCTTGAGATGCGCTTTGACACGACGGTTTCTTTGTGTCTTCGCTTCAATCACCTTGATTCGTTTCTTTGCAGATTTAATATTTGCCATTAATTCACCCCATTTCGTAAATACGCTTTGCTCTATGCACTTTGCAAAAAAAATTCTGCATACCATGAGCAGCAGCATTAAATCGCAAATAATAGTATATTCGGACAATACTGCAATTGCAAGGGATTTTTTCGGTGTGATATAATCTATCAACATGCCCACGAATGGCGTCGGCAGAGAAAGAATAGAAAATGGACAATATAAGAAATTTTAGCATCATCGCCCATATCGATCACGGAAAATCCACGTTGGCCGATCGTATCATCGAATTCACCGGCCTTGTTTCGAATCGCGAAATGAAGGAACAGTTTCTCGACAACATGGATCTTGAGCGTGAACGTGGCATAACCATCAAATTGCAAACCACACGCCTTCCTTACAAGGCAAAGGATGGGAAAGACTACATTCTCAATCTCATCGACACGCCGGGGCATGTGGACTTCACCTACGAGGTATCACGCAGTCTCGCGGCCTGCGAGGGGGCTGTACTGGTGGTGGACGCATCGCAAGGGGTGGAAGCACAGACACTTGCAAACGTCTATTTGGCGATGAATGAAGATTTAGAGATTCGCCCCATTTTGAATAAGATCGATCTTGCGAGTGCCGAACCGGATCGTGTAAAGTCCGAAATCGAAGACCTCATCGGTATCGAGGCACAGGACGCACCGCTTGTCAGCGCAAAAGAGGGCATCGGCATCGAAGACGTGCTCGAAGACATCGTAAAACACGTTCCCCCGCCAAAGGGCGATCCGAATGCGTCTCTCAAAGCCCTTATTTTTGATTCTTATTATGATAATTACCGTGGGGTCATCATCTATACGCGCATTTTTGACGGCGTTCTGTCCAAAGGCGACATGATTCGTCTTATGAATTCCCAAAAGGATTACGAGGTTACGGAAGTTGGTGTTTATGCGCCGGGACCGATTCCAACGGGACGTCTTGAAGCGGGTGAAGTCGGCTATATTTGCGCAGCGATTAAACAGGTAGCCGATGCACGTGTCGGCGACACCATCACGCATAAAAATGCGCCGACTGCCGCACCTCTTCCCGGTTACAAAAAAGCGCAGCCCATGGTATACTGCGGCATCTATCCTGCCGAAGGGGAAAAATATGAAAACGTAAAGGATGCGGTCGAAAAGCTGCAAGTAAACGATGCGGCCTTTCATTTTGAGCCGGAAACATCTACGGCTTTGGGCTTTGGATTTCGTTGCGGATTCCTTGGTCTCCTGCATATGGAAATCATCGTTGAACGTTTGGAACGCGAATTCGACCTCACGGTCATTACGACTTCGCCCAGTGTTGTCTATCGCGTCGTAAAAAACGACGGAAACGTGGAAATGATTCAAAACCCAAGCAATCTTCCCGACACGTTAACCATTGACCACATTGAAGAGCCCATT
>JAITTH010000011.1 GCA_031287295.1 Eubacteriales Family XIII. Incertae Sedis bacterium | reverse complement strand
GACGCTCATCAACAACATGGTTATAGGTGTTTCCGAAGGTTTCGAAAAGCGCCTCGACATCAATGGTGTTGGGTATCGAGCTGAGAAAAAGGGAAAAGTTCTCGCGCTCAATCTCGGTTACTCACACCCGGTGGAACTCCCCGATCCGGACGGGATTCAAACGGAAGTTCCGACCAACACAGAAATTATCGTAAGAGGTATCGATAAGGCACTTGTTGGCAACTATGCAGCGATTATTCGCGGATGGCGTCCGCCGGAGCCCTATAAGGGTAAGGGTGTGAAGTATCGTGATGAAGTAATTCGCCGCAGAGAAGGCAAGTCCGGCGTAAAGGGATAAGAAAGGAGCGACACATGGCAAAGAATACCAGAAATGACAAAAGACTCGTGCGTCATGCGCGCGTCCGGCATAACCTTTCCGGAACTCCGGAAAAACCAAGAATGTGCGTCTATCGCAGTCTGAAAAATATTTCTGTTCAGATTATTGATGATGTTCATGGACATACATTGGTCGCAGCATCTTCGCTCGATAAAGAGATTAAGGCGCAGGCGGCATATGGCGGAAACAAAGAGGCTGCAAAGCTTGTCGGCGAAGTCATTGGCAAGAGAGCAGTTGAAAAAGGCATTTGCGAAGTTGCATTTGACAGAGGCGGATTTCTCTATCACGGACGTGTGAAGGAATTGGCCGATGGTGCGCGCAGCGCAGGTCTGAAGTTTTAACGGAGGTTATGTGGGATGCAACGAAAGAACACGATTGACGCTTCGGCGTTGGAACTGAAAGAATCCATTGTAAACATCAGACGTGTTGCTAAGACCGTTAAAGGCGGTCGTAACATGCGCTTTTCTGTGACCGTCGTTGTCGGTGATGAGAATGGACACGTTGGCGTTGGCTTAGGCAAGGCGAGGGAAATTCCCGAGGCAGTACGGAAAGCCATCGAAGACGCAAAGAAGAAACTCATCTACGTACCGACCGTCGGTACAACGATACCGCATAGAGTGCTCGGAATCTTTGGTGCAGGCAGGGTGGTTATCATGCCGGGTCGCGAAGGTACCGGAGTTATTGCGGGATCATCCGTGCGTACCGTGCTTGAACTTGCGGGCGTGAAGGATGTTCGTGCGAAGTCTATCGGATCGAACAATTCCGGCAACATGGCAAACGCCACCATCGAAGGCTTGAAAGAGCTAAAGACGGTAGAGCAGATTAGTCGGTTGCGTGGAAAGAGCATTGAAGAAATCTTAGGATCGGAAGGGAGGAACATCGGATATGGCAACTGATAAAATGATTCAAGTTACCCTGACCAAAAGTCCGATCGGTGCTTCTCCGGCACAGAAGAAAGTGGTACAGGCACTTGGACTTCGCAAGATGAATCAAACCGTAGAGTTGATTGATTCTCCGGTAACGCGAGGTGCAATCAACAAGGTGTCGCATCTGCTCACCGTCACGGAATAAGAACGGCAAGCAAGCGAAACCAATAAAAGCGAGTCGCGCAGGATGCAGCTCCGCACTGAAGCGGCGAAAGCAGAAGAGGAGAGAATACAGATGAAATTACATGAATTAAAAGCGCCTCCCGGTTCTTCCAAGGCTCCCAAAAGAAAGGGACGCGGAACGGCAACCGGACAAGGTAAGACAGCAGGTCGTGGACAAGACGGTCAAAATTCCAGAAGCGGTGGCGGTGTACGTCTTGGCTTCGAGGGCGGTCAGATGCCACTTTACAGACGTCTTCCGAAGCGCGGATTTAACAACAAATGGCGCAAGGAATTTGAAATTGTGAACATCGAAGCGCTGAACCGCTTTGATAATGATACAGAAATCACGCCGGAGCTTCTTATCGAAAGCGGCCTCATTCGCAAACCGAAGAACGGGGTAAAAATCCTCGGAAACGGTGAGCTCGAAAAGAAACTCGTTGTGAAGGCAACCAAATTCAGCAAAGGTGCCGTGACCCGAATTGAGGCAGCGGGTGGAAGAGTAGAGGAAATCTAATATGGGAATGCTTGAGACCTTAGCAAAAGCATGGAAGATTCCCGAACTGCGAAAGAAGATCACGTTTACCATTCTCATGATCATCGTCTTCCGCATCGGGTCGAATATTCCGGTTCCGGGAATGGATCGAGAATTGTTGGCCGATGTCTTCAAAGAGGGACAAGGTCTGTTTGAGATATTTGACTTGTTCTCCGGCGGTGCATTTCAAAACTTCACGATTTTTGCCCTGAGCATCACGCCTTATATTACAGCATCCATCATCCTGAATTTGCTGACCATCGCGATACCACGTCTCGAAGCCTTGGCAAGAGAAGGAACAGAAGGACGCAAGAAAATTGCACAGTATACGCGCTATCTGACGGTGGCGCTTGCCTTTTTACAGGCAATTGGTCTTACCTTCGGATTGTTCCGTGGCGCGATTGTCAAAAGTTCCGGTGGGTTTGGTGGTGATGCACTGAACATTGTTGTGATCATATTGACGCTTTCTGCGGGAACGGCGTTCCTCATGTGGCTCGGAGAACAAATCAACGAGCATGGTGTAGGAAACGGCATCTCGTTACTCATTTTCGCAGGTATCGTTTGTCGAATCCCTGCGGCAATCGGTAGTGCACTTCGGACGTACAGCAACCATCAAATCAACATTATCTCGCTCATATTGTTCTGTATATTTGCCCTTGTTGTAATTGTGGGAACCATCGGTGTTCAGCAAGGTCAGCGGCGCATTCCGGTACAATATGCAAAGCGCGTTGTGGGAAGAAAAATGTATGGCGGACAGAATACGCACATTCCACTGAAGGTGAATCAGGCGGGTGTTATTCCCGTTATCTTTGCACTTTCCTTGTTGCAGTTCCCGCTCACCATTACATACTTCTTGAAGAGCGAAAGCGGATTTACACATTTTGTAAACAAGTTCCTGTCGCCGAATGGCGATCCCGGTGTGTGGATTTACAGCGCGCTCAACATTGTATTGATTTTGTTCTTTACCTTCTTCTATACGGCGGTTACTTTCAACATCGCAGAAGTGGCAGAGAATATGAGAGCCAATGGTGGGTTTATTCCCGGCATTCGTCCCGGCAAAGCTACGGTCGAATATCTCAGCCGAGTCATGTCGCGCGTAACTTTTGTCGGTGCGCTGTTCTTGGCAGCCATCGCAACCCTGCCTTACATGATCAATTTGGTTGAGCCCGATCTGAACATTCGATTCGGCGGGACGGCATTGCTTATCGTTGTGGGCGTTGCGCTTGACACCATGAAACAGATCGAAAATCAGATGGTTATGCGTAATTATAAAGGATTCCTCTAATGAATAGGATTGTTTTGGTGGGTCCTCCGGGCGCCGGAAAAGGGACCATCAGTGAATTGCTTAAATACGATTACAATCTCCCGACGATTTCAACCGGTGATATTTTGCGTAAGAATGTTGCCTTGGCTACCGATCTTGGGAAACAGGCGAAAGCCTTTATGGACAAAGGAGAACTCGTTTCGGATCATCTGATCCTCGATCTGATTGCAGATCGCTTGGAAGAGGAGGATGCGCAAAAAGGGTATCTGCTCGACGGTTTCCCGCGCAATGTTGCCCAAGCAGACGCATTGGACGAGATGCTTACCAAAAAGGGTGCCAAAATCGACTATGTCATCTATCTGAATGTGCCGGATGAAGAACTCATTCGACGCATTACAAGTCGTCGTGTTTGCAGTGTTTGCGGTGCGACGTACAATACGATTACAAAACCGACGACAAAAGATGGCGTCTGCGATGTCTGTGGTGGCGACGTGATTCAGCGCGCGGACGATACAGAAGAGACGGTAAGAAACCGAATCGAAGTATACAACAAAGAAACACATCCGCTTGTTGCGTACTATCAGCAAAAGGGTATCCTTAGCGAAATCGCTGCGGATGCGCCTCTTGAAGAGGTTTACGAACGAACGCAGGCGGTGCTGGGGGTAGAATGATTCTTCTCAAGTCGAAAGAGGAGATCGAACAAATGAAGATTCCCGCAAAAGTGACGGGAAGCATTTTGTACGAACTCAGGGAGATCATTAAGCCGGGCATCAGCACGAAGGACATCGACCGATTTGTGGAAAATCGCATACGCGAAGCCGGGATGATCGCAAGTTTCCTGGACTATAACGGCTATCCGGCAAGCTGCTGCACTTCCGTAAACGAAGAGATTGTTCATGGCATTCCAGATGCGGAACGAATCTTGAAAGATGGCGACATCGTAAGTGTCGATATTGGAACGACAGGTGGTGGATGGGTCAGTGATGCTGCGCGAACCTACCCGGTAGGGACAATCACCGATCAGGCGCAAAATTTGATCGATGTTTGCAAAAGGTGTTTTTTCGAGGCGCTTGAAGTTTGTCGCGAAGGATATCGACTTTCAGACATTGGAAATGCGGTGCAGACCTACGCAGAAGCGAAAGGGTTCTCTGTGGTTCGAGATTTTGTCGGACACGGAATCGGACATGATATGCACGAGGATCCGCAGGTGAAAAACTACGGTGCCCCGGGCAAAGGGCCAAAGCTTATGGCAGGAATGGCACTTGCGATTGAACCCATGATAAACGAAGGCACATTTGAAATGGAAGTCCTATTGAACAATTGGACGGCTGTTACTACAGATGGGAAATTGTCCGCACATTATGAAAACACTGTGGTCATAACGGATGGGCAACCAGAGGTAATCACGCTTGACGAAAGGGAAAGAACAGGAGTATAACATATGGCCAAGAAGGATGTCATCGAGGTGTTCGGAACCGTGGTAGAAGCTCAGCCCAATGCGATGTTCATTGTAAAGCTGGAAAATGATCATCAAATATTGGCGCACATTTCCGGAAAGATTCGTATGAATTTTATTCGAATTTTGCCCGGCGATCGTGTGAAAGTGGAGTTGTCTCCCTACGATTTATCCAGAGGGCGCATTACTTGGCGGGACAAATAGGCTCGTTATGGTAAAAATGTGCAGAAACCGAAAAATAGATAAAAAAATATTTCATTATTGATAGAACAATGGTATAATATATATTCGCGGTCGCAGGTATGGATGACCGTAGACAGAACGGAGGAACACCATGAAAGTACGGTCTTCAGTAAAACCGATTTGTGAAAAGTGTAAAGTAATCAAAAGAAAAGGCAGAGTCATGATCATCTGCGAAAACCCGAAACATAAGCAACGTCAGGGTTAACTTTCTATTGGTTTAGCGAATTTGTGCCACCTTTTGGCGCGGCTAGGATTTTATTGTCGTGAGATAACGAAATTGCCGAGGTGCATTGATTCATAGTTTGTCGAAACATAGATTTAGAGGAGGACTAACATATGGCTCGTATAGCCGGTGTAGACTTGCCAAGAGAAAAAAGAATCGAGATCGGTCTCACTTATATTTACGGGATAGGTCGGACGACTTCGAATGAAATTCTGAAGAAAGCCGGTGTAAACCCGGATATTCGCGTGAAGGATTTGTCCGAGGATGAAGCCGGAAAAATTCGAAAAATCATCGACAGTGAGTACAACGTAGAGGGTGATCTTCGTAGAGACGTGAGCCTCAACATCAAGCGACTTATGGAAATTGGTTGCTATCGCGGTATTCGCCATCGTAGAGGACTTCCCGTTCGTGGGCAGAACACGAAAACGAACGCCCGCACAAGAAAGGGTCCAAAGAAGACCGTCGGCCGCAAGAAAAAGGCGTAGGCGTTCACAGTTTATTACGGAGGATAATCAATGGCTACTGTTAAAAAGACAGTTCGGAAAAAACGGAGAGAGAGAAAAAATATTGAGAGAGGACAGGCACATATTCAGGCCACTTTCAACAACACTCTTGTTACGCTGACCGATACAAGTGGAAATGCGCTGTCTTGGTCAAGCGCTGGATCCTTGGGATTCAAAGGCTCCAGGAAGTCAACGCCTTTCGCAGCACAGATGGCAGCGGAGGAGGCAGCAAAAGGTGCGATTGAGCATGGACTGAAACACGTAGAGGTCTTTGTGAAGGGACCCGGTTCAGGTCGGGAAGCCGCCATTCGCGCATTGCAGACAGCGGGGCTTGAAATCACGATGATTAAAGACATCACGCCCATCCCGCATAACGGTTGCAGGCCGCCCAAAAGACGCCGGGTGTAGCAAAAGGAGATACGGAAAATGGCAAGATATACAGATGCAGTGTGTAGACTCTGCAGAAGAGAAGGAGCAAAACTCTTTTTAAAGGGAGATCGATGCTACAGCCCCAAGTGTGCTTTGGAAAGAAGAGCTTACCCGCCGGGGCAGCATGGACAAGGAAGAAAGAAAACTTCCGATTATGGTCTTCAGCTTCGTGAAAAGCAGAAGGCAAAACGGTTTTATGGACTTTTGGAAACACAATTTCATAACACATTCCTCAAGGCGGAAAAACGCAAGGGCATTACCGGTGAAAATTTGCTGATTATGCTTGAAACTCGTTTGGACAATACGGTGTTTCGCATGGGCTTTGCCTCCTCGAGAAAAGAGGCGCGCCAGTTGGTGAATCATGGACATTTTACGGTAAATGGGAAAAAGGTAGATATTCCCTCTTTTGAGGTGAGCACCGGAGATACCATTGCGGTGAAGAAGCGTAGTCAGAGTTCTCCAAAATTCAAGGAACTCAAAGATATGCAGATTACAGTGCCCAACTGGGTGAGCGTGGATATCAACAAACTGGAAGGCACAGTGCTTTCACTCCCCACCAGAGAAGATATCGATACGCCCGTCGCAGAACACCTAATTGTCGAACTCTATTCGAAGTAATCGCAGTTCCTAATGAGCAAGGAGTCCGATGTGATACATCCGCGAACGATGTGCCTTTGTACAGTTCGATGCGGAGAAGGAGGATAGATCGTGTTAGAGATTGAAAAACCCACCATTGAATGTGTGGCAACAGATGATGCAAAATATGGAAAGTTCGTGGTGGAGCCTCTGGAGAGAGGTTACGGGACGACGCTCGGAAACAGCCTTCGCCGGATATTGCTTAGCTCACTCCCGGGCATGGCGGTCACATCTGTAAAAATTGAAGGAATACTCCATGAATTTTCAACGATTCCGGGAGTAAAAGAAGATGTTACGGAGATTATCCTGAATCTTAAGAAGCTCGCTGTTAAACTTCATGGAGACGACGCAGAAGAAAAAACAGTGATCATCGATGCAACAGGACCGATGCAAGTAACCGCAGGGGATATCAGAGCCGATGCACAACTGGAAGTTTACAATCCGGAGTTGCACATCGCTACTTTGGAAGAAAATGCTTCTCTTTATATGGAAATCAATTTGTCTCGTGGACGCGGATATGCGACTTCGGAGCAAAACAAGACGGATAGTACACCCATCGGCGTCATTCCTGTCGATTCCATTTATACGCCGGTTCGTAAGGCCAATTTCTCCGTGGAGAATACGCGTGTCGGTCAGGTAACAGACTACGACAAGCTGAGTCTGGAAGTCTGGACAGATGGCAGTGTTTCGCCTCGCGAGAGTGTAGCCATCGGAGCGAAGATCATGCAGGATCATCTCACGTTGTTTATCAACTTGGATGACAAGGCGAAAGATACAGATATCCTTAAAGATCGTGAGGAAAGTCCGAAAGAGAAAGTGTTGGAGATGACAACGGAAGAGCTCGAGCTTTCCGCACGCTCCTTCAACTGCCTCAAACGGGCAGGAATCAATAGCGTCGATGAGCTTACGCAAAAGAGCGAAGACGATATGATGAGAGTACGCAATCTCGGGAAGAAGAGTCTCGAGGAAGTAAAGCAGAAATTGGAAGAACTCGGTCTGGGCTTAAGACTGGGTGACGAATAGAAAGGAGCATCAGATGTCGGGTTACAGAAAGTTAGGACGACCGACCGCTCATAGGAAGTCAATGCTACGCAATTTGGTCACGGATCTTCTTCGAGAGGGACGTATTACCACGACTGAAATGCGCGCAAAAGAAGCACGTCGCGAAGCGGAAAAGATGATCACACTCGGGAAGCGAGGAGACTTGCACGCCAGACGTAAGGCTCTCGGATATATTTTCGACGAAGACGTTGTAACGAAATTGTTCGATACAATTGCCCCGAAATATGAAGACCGAAATGGCGGATACACGCGCATTCTGAAGCTTGGTCCTCGTTCAGGCGATGGCGCCGAGGAAGTTTTTCTCGAGTTGGTTTAGGTTTTACGAAAGTAATCTTGGAGACTGCCTGATGGCGGTCTCTTTTCATACGTATCAACGAAACGATTGAAATGTATTCAAGCGACAGAGGATACTTCAATTGTTGTAAAGTGAAACGGTTGACAAGGAGAACCGAATTGAATATTCGGCAGATCACAAAACGAATCAAAGAAAACGTCCCTCATCCGATCGGAAAATACAACAGATTTTCCGTGCTCGTGCCTCTTGTC
>JAITTH010000091.1 GCA_031287295.1 Eubacteriales Family XIII. Incertae Sedis bacterium | reverse complement strand
CGGCGGTGGCGCAAGCGGCGGCGTGGGAAGTGAAAAAATGACGTCGAACGGTCGTCTGATCCTCGGCGATAATCTACAGGTGGCGAAGACCCTGCAAGCAGCCATTCTGGCAGGGCTGCAACCCGCGATTGACCTCGCCTACTTAGATCCGCCGTTTTTCACAAAGGCTGTCCAGTCCGGAACTTTACACTTGCAGCTTTCGGAAAATAAAACCCAAAACATTCCCATTATGTCATTTGATGATGATGGGGATTTCGAAGATTATCTGGTGCAGATTGCTGCGACGATCTTCTCCGTAAAGGCACTGCTTTCGGAGATTGGCGTCCTTTGGCTGCACCTCGACTATCGTGCCGTGCATTATGTGAAAATCCTTGCAGATGCGATTTTCGGCGGTCCGGAACATCTTGTCAATGAAATCATTTGGCTCTACAAAAGCGGTGGTGCGACAAAGCGTCGTTTTGCGCGAAAGCACGATACACTGCTCTTCTATGCCGTAAATCCAAAGAGTTATAAGTTCTTTCCACGTACGGAAAAATCCTACAATCGAAATCACAAACCCTATCGGTTTAAAGGGGTAAAAGAATATCGCGACGACCTTGGTTGGTATACGCTTGTGAATATGCGTGATGTTTGGCACATAGACATGGTCGGACGTACCAGTGCAGAGAGAACCGGCTATGCGACGCAGAAACCGGAAGAACTTCTCAAACGCATTCTCTCGTCCTGCACCGAAGAGGGCGATACCGTGCTGGATTTCTTCGGTGGGAGTGGAACAACAGCGGCAGCGTGCGTGCAAATGAATCGAAATTGGATTCTCTGTGACAGCAATCCGGCATCGATCATGACCATAGAGTCGCGAATTTTGGAAATGGGTACGAGTTTTGAAGTTATGCGTCAACTACCGCTGCTTGACGAGGCGGAGATTCAGGCTTTTTTGCAGTCGGATGATATTCCGGAGTCCCGAAAGGAAAGATTGCGAACCGTTCGTTTCCCCAAAAAACAAATAGCACCTGTACTCCAATTTGATACGTATCGTGAAGAATTCTCCGATGGTGAAAAAATGCGGCTGCGTGTTTCTGTCATTGGCTACGAGATTCCGGGTGAGGCGCTTCCGGTGGAACCAAAGAATCGGGAAATCGTTGCTGCGGCGACAAAAGCACATCCTGCTCAGTTTGTTGCGTTGCTTTCCGCCGGGTTTGCAGGTCGCGCACAATGTGATGAGCATTTTCCGGATTTCTTTGCGCCTTTTGCGGTGTCCTTCCGTGGCGAGCCTTTGGAATTTGCAATCCCCACAAACGCAAACGAAGAGATTGGAGACATCCTGTGGATTCGTGCCGTAGACATCTTCGGGAATATCATCTACCGGGAAAACGTGTAAGTTATGACGCTTTTCATAAAATATAGGGAAAATATGTTAAAATAAAGGCGTCATGTAAGATCATAGAAGGTCATCGGAAATGGTATTGGAAGAGTAGGAGAAAACGATGGATATTCGAATTGAAACAGAATTACAGTTCCCAATGGCGACATTTGTCATGCAGCCGGGAGAAATGGCACAAATTCAACGTGGTAGCATGATCTATCGTACGGCAGGCGTCGATCTCAATACGCGTTTAAACGCAAAGGGCAGCGGTGTGGGAAAGGTGCTTTCATCGATGGCGCGCAGTGCGGTTTCCAACGAGTCGATGTTCATTACGGAGGTTGTTTGTAATGTGCCCGACGGGCATCTTGCCATCGCACCAAGCATTCCCGGTGCAATCTTACAGTTGGATGTGGGCGTGAATCAATATCGAATCAACGATTCATGTTTCCTTGCAATGGAAGGAACGGTTGCCTATACGATGCAGAGACAAAGTCTTGGGCGGGCAATGTTTGGCGGTCAGGGTGGTTTCTTCGTCATGACAACCGAAGGGCAGGGCAGAATGCTTGTAAACGCATTCGGTTCCGTAAAGACCATTCAACTCAATAATTCAGCAGGATTTACCATTGACAATGCACACGTTGTCGCATGGGATAGAAATTTAGAGTATGATATTTCCCTTCAGAGCGGTTTTTTTGGTTCCATCGGAACAGGGGAAGGTGTTGTAAACGTTTTCCGCGGTACGGGTAAGATTCTTATCCAGACGCTAAATCTACAGACGTTTGCGGATCAGCTCATGCGCTTTATTCCGTCTTCAAAATAGGTATTGCACCGACATCTGAATACGGGTTCGTTGATTGTAAGCATTTTGTAAGAAATAATCTTTATCATGGATTTCAGGCATAAGGGAAAGGAGATTGCTCAAACCGGGTTCGAGCAATCCCTTTTACCTTAAGGTCTTCTTGCAATTTGTTTTTGCTTGTGAGCTATTATGAGATTGCAGTGGGAAAATGCAATCTCGATTTTTGTTGACATGTAATATTATACGTTATATGATATTACAAACAGAATAGTAACTGCAGGCGAGAGTAACCATTTATGAAAATTTTAATTACGACTGATTGGTATGCACCGATCATCAACGGCGTTGTAACATCTGTATTGAACCTACGTAGAGAGCTTTTGTTGCGCGGGCATGATGTTCGCGTCCTTACCTTATCACAAAATATGCGATCCTTTGAATCTGACGGCGTTACCTATATCGGATCTGTGGGGGTAGGAAAGATTTATCCCGATGCAAGAATCAAGACCGCTTTTTTCAGCAAGTTCGTGCAGGATATTGTGGATTGGCAGCCGGACCTCATTCATTCCCAGTGCGAATTTTCCACATTCTTTTTGGCACGCAAGATTGCGAAAAAACTCGACATTCCGATTATGCATACATACCACACTGTTTACGAAAACTACACGCACTATTTTTCGCCGAACAAAAAATGGGGACGTCTCATGGTAGCGTTTATGTCGCGCTACATTGCCAACCGGACGGCTTGCGGCATAGCGCCTATGGAAAAGATGAAAACCATATTGAAGAGCTACGGAATCAATCGGAATATTCATGTGATTCCAACCGGAGTAGATATGAGCAGATTTTCAGAAAGCCCTGTGGCGGATAGAACGCTCGCGATTAAAAAACAGTTCGGTATTCCGGAGAACAACCGCATTTTATTATATGTGGGACGTCTTGCCAAAGAAAAAAATCTGGACGAGTTGCTCCGATATCATGCGAAGCAGCGTCCGGAAGCCGTAACATTTTTGATTGTCGGAGATGGTCCGTACCGCGCAGAACTGGAACGCATGACGGAAGATCTGGGCATCGGAAATTCCGTGAAATTCACAGGTATGATATCGCCGAATCGTATTATTGATTACTATCACGCAGGAGATTTGTTTGTCAGTGCTTCCATAAGTGAAACGCAGGGTCTTACATACATCGAAGCACTGTCAGCCGGTCTGCCTGTGCTGTGTCGCCGAGATGAATGCCTAACGGGCGTGGTTCTAAACGGCAAGAATGGTTGGTTATATGAAAATGAGCAGGATTATTTTGAAAAAACGGAGGCTTTCATGCGCGACGCGGAAACGCGAAAAACCATGTCAGAAAATGCAATAAGGCTATCGCGTCAAATGTTTTCCGCTGCTGCATTTGCAGAAAGGGCGGAAAGCGTATACCTTGGAATGCTTGGAAGAAGCACGGAAAATGGGGCAATCGTCTGTAGCAGCAAGGCATCATGACAAAGAATTTGACAAAAATAAGCATTCACATTTGCACTGCGCTCCGGTCTTCCATTGGTACAGAAAAGCGGTATAGGGCAAGCCATTTTGCATCAGAAGGCAATGCTAAAAAAAGTTGGCGTTGAAACAGTAGATAAAATGAAAAAGTAAGTGCCCCCATGCAAGAATAAAGTCGCTACAGGCGCAGGTGCCTCAGCAACATTTTTTGTTGCTTTTTCGTTTTGCCTTCTGTATAATACCAAAGTGCGGTATGCGCCGGGCAGGGCAAATCGTATGATGATGTTGGGGCTCATAGCTCAGCCGGATAGAGCAACGGTCTTCTAAACCGTGGGTCCGGGGTTCGAATCCCT
>JAITTH010000067.1 GCA_031287295.1 Eubacteriales Family XIII. Incertae Sedis bacterium | reverse complement strand
GCAATATGGAAAATATCTCACCTTTCGCATTGCGGATAATGTGTACGGAATCCCGATTCGCTGTGTAAGAGAAATCATTGGAATTCAGGATTCGACACGCGTTCCGGGGACACCGGATTACGTGAAAGGCATCATCAATTTGCGCGGAAAAATCATTCCGTTGGTTGACATCCGATTGAAATTCGGAAAAGAGGAAATTTCATACGATGAGCGCACATGCGTTATCGTTGTGGAAGCATACGGAATGGCAGTTGGGTTTATCGTCGATCACGTGGAAGACGTGCTTACCATCGTGGATGAAAACATATCTCCTTTGCAAATTACGGCAGAGAAGGACGAAGACCGATACGTGGAAGCCATCGGAACCATTGGCGAACAGGTGCAGCTCCTGTTGGATGTTGAGCGACTGATTAAGGGTGATGAGCTCCCCGATTCCAACCTGCTTGAAGAAGGTCATTTCCAAGAAGATGTCTGAAAACAAAAGAATCAGAGTATTAATCGCCGATGATTCGATGATGTTTCGTGAAGCATTCCGCAGGGGGTTGGACGCGCAGGCAGATATCGAAGTGATTGGTGTTGCAAATGACGCCATCGAAGCAAAAGATAAGATACTTTCCCTTCATCCCGATGTGGTTACGCTCGATGTCGAAATGCCTAAAATGGACGGCATTAAATTCCTTCGCAAACTCATGCCAATTTATCCTGTGCCCGTCATCGTCATCTCTCATTTGAAGGAGAGCGTTTTTGAAGCGTTAGACGCAGGTGCGGTTGATTTCGTTTCAAAGCCCGGAAATTTAGAGGATTTATCCGTATTTTTGAAAGATATCGCGGTGAAAATTCGCACGGCATCCAAAGTGCAATTTGCCTTCAGACGCGAGAAATCGGAGATTGTGCAGATTGACCTTTCTCCCATTGGGGTATGTGGCGAGGTCGATCCTACAAGTGTTGTTGCGATCGGGGCGTCCATCGGCGGGACCGAAGCCATTTACAGCATTTTAAGCAAATTTTCGAAAAACATGCCTGGGCTGGTCATTGTTCAGCACATGCCTACGGATTTTACCAAACGTTTTGCGGAACGCTTGGACCAAACCTGTCTGATCGATGTGAAAGAGGCGGAAGACGGCGATAGAATTTTGCCGGGACGTGCGCTCGTTGCACCCGGCGGAATGCAGATGCGTGTGAAAAACGCGAGTGATGGTCTGTATGTCAGTTGCCAAAAAGAGGCAAAAGTGAGCGGACATTGTCCCTCTGTGGACGTTCTTTTTCATTCGGTGGCAGAGGTTGTCGGGCGCAAGGCGGTGGGCGTTATCCTTACCGGAATGGGCGCGGATGGCTCTGCAGGGCTGTTGAAAATCCGTCAAGCGGGCGGTCGTACGATAGGGCAGGACGAAAAGAGCTCGGTTGTATACGGAATGCCCATGGCTGCCTTTGTGAGCGGTGGCGTCATGCTGCAACTACCGCTCTATCGCATCCCGGACGAACTGGTCCGGCAAGTTGCACTGCTTGGATAACCCATCATAATGGAGGATGTGGAAGCAAACCATTGCCTATAAAACAATAATAATATATTGAAAAACGATAATTAATTGTTGACAAACAATACTATGCTTGATATTCTTTATTCGTACGAAAGAAGAGGAATACGACGGCATAGTATTTTGTTTTTTTACGGATTCATAGGAAGGGTCGCAGTCTATAGATTCACGAATGGATTTTGTGAAAGATTTTCGTGTCGTACTCCTCAAAAAATAAAGTAGCGTTAAAAAGAATTGATGTAATGAGGTGCTCAATATGGAAGAAAACAAAACAGAACAAAAGCTAAAACTATATCAACGTCATCCGGTTATGTTCTGGGGCTGTGTAGCGATTGAAGCATTGGCAGTTCTTCTGAGTGTGCTCGGCGCTGCAGGTGGCGGTTCAAACTTCTTTAGATTGCTGAGCATATTACAGCTTTTCGTAATCATCGCCAGTTTATCCTATATCAACGTTGTGCTCATATTCATGAAACCAAAGACCGAACGCGCATGGAAAAGGAAGGTCAGGGCATTTGAAATCTTATCGGGGCTGACAGGTTTTATTATGACCAAAACGGCATTGGCGATTGAGTTTTCTGCCACGAATGCTGACTGGGATACACGAATTTCGGTCATGGACAAACATTCTCCGATATGGCTGCGGTCAATTCCAACCCTTGAGTTTTTGTGCTTGGTTGGCGTAGCCGGCTATTTGATACTTGCCTTTACGCATGCGAAAAAGACACCGCCACTTATAACGGTTTTAGCCATTTCGGCTTTGTATATCGGCATTTTTGAATGCGCAATGTGGATCATACAGGTTTGTGCAGGATCGTTTTTGCTGATTGTCTTGCCGATAAACCTCATCATCATTGCAGCAAGGCTTCTTCGTGAAAAGGCAATGGAGTTTAAAACGGAAGGCATCGAGAGACAATCTGGGCGAGGTGGCTTCGTCGGATGGTTGAACAAGCAGCTTGGTGGTGAACGGTTTCCCATTTGGGCACTTGTGCTGGCCTTCCCTCTTTTGGGTGTGGCAATCGGGATACTCGTTCTACTCGGTCAGCGCCCGGATGATCTCATCAAGTGTTATACGGAAACCGCCGACTGGACATTTTCTCAGAAAATTGCTCCACCCGGTTACCCCATGAACCATTATCTTTGCACGGTGGCGGCGCAAGGACATAAAAAACTCGTCAAACCGCAACGGGTTGGTATTCGCCACGGAAGAAAAACCATTGTCAACCGACAACTTTGTATCGCCAATGCCTTTGAACAAATATTGGAAGAACGCACTCCAAAATTGCACAAGGCAGTCAGAGGGTTCTATGACGCGCACGGCTTCCCTCTGTCCAAGCTGATTCAAACAAAGGTAGCAGCTGATTTTGTGTACATCGCCATGAAGCCGTTGGAGTGGTTTTTCTTGGTGACCCTCTATCTTTTCACGGCAAATCCGGAAGAGCGCATTTCGCGACAATACAGGAAATAACCATTATTCATAATTGTAGGAGCTTGCGAGATTATGACATATTTGCTATCATCATGAAAGAGAGGCAGGAAGATTATGAGTAAAGTGAAAACTTGGGATGATTTGCAAAACGAACTTGTTTCGTCTGGAGCGTTGACTTATGAAGAAATCGCGGAGAGCAAAGCTCGTGCTGCGATTATGTGGGAACTGATTCACGCACGCAAAGAATTAAAAATATCTCAACGAAAACTTGAAGAGCTAACCGGTGTTCGACAAACTACGATTACTCGTATTGAAAGCGGGAAAAACTCCCCATCCATTGATACAATGATAAAAGTGCTGGCACCGCTCGGGAAAACGCTTGCCGTTGTTAATCTGGACATCAGAAAGATAGCATGTCTTTTTAGGTTGGAAAACATCATGATGCAGCGTCAAGTTGTAATCCCTTTCGCTTGTTCCAGTATACACCC
>JAITTH010000158.1 GCA_031287295.1 Eubacteriales Family XIII. Incertae Sedis bacterium | reverse complement strand
TTCACACGGCGTGTTATGAGCGTTGCGCAACAGCTATATGAAGGCGTAGAGATCAAAGGAAAGGGCACCATCGGGCTCATTTCCTACATCCGTACCGACTCCGTCCGCATTTCTCAAGAAGCCGAAAACATGGTGAGAAGTTACATCACAGAACACTACGATAAGGAATACCTCGGAAACAATCATTATACGAACAAAAAGAAAGATGTTCAGGATGCGCATGAAGCCATTCGCCCATCCTATGTCGATCTTCATCCGGACGACATCAAGGAATCCTTAACCTCTGATCAATACAAACTCTATAAGCTCATCTGGTCAAGGTTCGTTGCCAGTCGTATGTCTCCGGCTGTGTTCGATGCGGTGAGCGCAGACATTATGAATGGCGATTGCCTGCTGCGTGCCACCGGCTCCAAGTTGAAATTCGACGGATTTTTGCGCATTTACCAGACAGACGTTTCAGAGGATGACGGAAACATGCTTCCCGACATCGAAGAAGGCGAACAGCTCGAAAGCAAAGAAGTGAAGGCAGAGCAGAATTTTACACAGCCGCCGCCGCGCTTTACGGAGGCCAGTCTCGTCAAAGAGCTCGAAGACAAAGACATCGGCAGACCCTCGACCTATGTTCCGATTATCGGAACCCTGCTCGATCGCAAATACATTACCCGAGAGAAAAAGACGATGAAACCGACCGACCTCGGTTTTGTTGTAACAGACCTGATGGAAAATTACTTCAAAGAGATTGTCGATTCCGGATTCACGGCGTCGATGGAAGATCAATTGGACGACATCGAAGTGAAGGGGCTCGAATGGCATAAGGTTGTCAGCGATTTTTACGTCATTTTGAGCAAGGAACTGGAGATTGCAGACAAAGAGATCGAACGGGTAGAGATTCCCGTGGAAATATCGGACGAGGTCTGTGAGCTTTGTGGCAAGCCGATGGCGATCAAACACGGACCCTATGGCGAATTTCTTGCCTGTATGGGATATCCGGATTGCAAGCACACAAAGCCGATTGTAAAGTCTACCGGCATTGCCTGCCCGGTGTGTGGCAAGGACATTGTGGCACGGCGCAGTCGAAAAGGGCGCGTGTTCTATGGATGCAGCGGATATCCGGATTGTAAGCAGGTCTACTGGAACAAACCGGTAGCCAAACCTTGTCCCAAATGTGGGGCTTTGCTTACGGAGAAGAAGGCCAAAGAAACAACGTTGCAATGCAGCAACCCGGAATGCGGGTACAAGGAATAAAAGGAGGTTGACTTTATGATTCAATTTCATGCAACGACAATTGTCGCCGTGCGCAGAAACGAACATGACATTTGTATCGGCGGGGACGGACAGGTCACCATGGGTGAAACATCCGTCATGAAGCACAATGCAAAAAAGGTGCGAAAGATCTATAAAAACTCGGTGCTGACTGGGTTTGCCGGTTCGGTCGCCGATGCGTTTACGCTTACGGAGCGGTTTGAAAAGAAGCTCGAAGAACATAGTGGGAACCTGAAACGTGCTGCCGTCGCGCTCGCACAAGATTGGCGTTCAGACAAGGCCATTCGGCATCTTGAAGCCTTGATGGTTGCGGCAGATACAGAGAGCATCTTGCTTATTTCCGGAAACGGAGAAGTGATTGAACCCGATCAAGATTTCATCGCCATCGGTTCCGGCGGAAACTACGCCTATGCCGCAGCAAATGCGCTGTTCAACAATACAGACCTCGAAGCAGAGGAGATTGTACGCAAAGCCCTCACCATTGCGTCGTCCATCTGCGTTTATACGAACGACCATATCAGTGTCGAAAAACTGGATCCTGTTCAGGAGACAAAGGCACTTGCAATTCCAACGGAAGGTGGTGAAAAAGATGTCTAATCCGCTTTATCAGATGACGCCGAAGGAAATTGTGGCGGAACTCGACAAGTACATCATCGGTCAAGACCAGGCGAAGAAAAGTGTTGCCGTTGCCTTGCGCAATCGTTACCGTCGCAGCCTGCTTCCGGAGGAAATGCGAGAAGAAGTGACACCCAAGAACATCCTGATGATGGGGCAGACCGGTGTCGGAAAAACCGAGATTGCGCGACGTTTGGCGAAACTCATGGATGCACCCTTTGTAAAAGTAGAAGCGACCAAATTTACCGAAGTCGGTTATGTCGGCAGGGATGTCGATTCGATGGTACGCGATCTTGTAGAAGCGTCGATTCGCATCACCAAACAAAAGAGGCTTGAAGAGAAATATAGCATCGCAGAAGAGATTGCAGAAGAGCGCATTGTCGAAGCGATTGTTCCCGGCAGGAAAAAAGCGCCTACTGCATCCGGTGGCATTAAAGGACCCTTCGATTTCATCATGGGAAATCAGCAACAACAGCAGCAGCCCGTTCCGCCACAGGAACCGGACAACAGACCCGAAGCTGAAATTGAGCTTACACGCGAGCAGGTGCGACAGCAGGTGCACGACGGGCTTTTGGACGACCAGTATATTGAAGTTGATGTCACAGAAAACCCACAGGGCAATCAGCTCGATATGGGAAACGAAGGCATGAGTATTGCAATCGGCAACATCTTTGATGCCTTTGGCGGTGGCGGTCGTAAGAAGAAGAAAAAGGTCCGTGTAAAGGATGCCAAAAAGATTCTTCGCGAAGAGGAGGCACAAAATCTCATCGAT
>JAITTH010000157.1 GCA_031287295.1 Eubacteriales Family XIII. Incertae Sedis bacterium | reverse complement strand
GTGCCTCTTGTCGAGAAAGGAAATCGCCTCTACGTATTATTTGAAGTACGATCAGAAGATTTAAAACATCAGCCCGGCGAGATTGGTTTCCCCGGAGGCATGATGGAACAGGGAGAAACGTCGGAAGAATGTGCGATTCGGGAGACCTGCGAAGAATTGTGTTTGCCGATGCATGCGATCGAAGTCCTTGGAGAGCTCAATTACATCGTTGCGTATGCGAATTTTACGCTATATGCGTTTTTAGGGGTGTTGGACGAAAAATCACTTTCTGCGGTTTCGCCCAACGCGGACGAAGTAAAGGAGACCTTCCTCGTTCCGCTCGATTTTTTTCTCGAACAAGAACCCGAGCTCTACAACAATCGTATTATGCAGGACGTAGCTCCCGATTTTCCGATCGAGAAAGTCGCGCCGAGTGGCAAATACAACTGGAAAAGCAAAACGTCTCTTGTTGTGATTTACACGTATTTTGATTCGGAAACAAACTGCGAACGCATCATTTGGGGGCTAACCGCCAGGATTCTGTATGACTTCGTGGAAATGATCAAACAAAACTAGTGCTCTGTAAAGCTTACATTTGCAGGTCAGGAAAAAAAATTTTAAAATCGTGTTTAAACCTCTCTTCATAGGGTATATAGATTGTGTAAGTTAATAGAGAGGGCTAGATAGGGATGGAGAGGTAACGTTTACAAGCGTTGCCTCTTTTTCATTGTTAACCTGTAGAGGACAAATGACGGACAATTTATTCTTGTTCTGTGGTATACTATATCCGTTGCGCCATCTCCCGAAAACAACGAGAAAATCGTAGATGCAACATGAGGGCAATCCCTTACCCAAGAATCGCAAGAAAGAGACGGAACGGTTGGCTCAAGATAGCATCATCCAAATTCATGATCTGGTTTACACCTACAGACACAGAGAGGAAGAAATCAATTTACCTGCAATCAACGGGATTTCTCTTGATGTCGAGAGAGGGAGCTTTACCGCGGTCATTGGCCGAAATGGATCCGGGAAATCCACACTCGCAAAAAGCATCAATGCACTGGTTCTTCCCACCTCAGGAAGCGTGATTGTCGATGGATTCAAAACGGACGAAGAAGCGCATCTGTGGGATGTTCGCCAGCGCGTCGGAATGGTTTTTCAAAATCCGGACAATCAGTTGGTGTCTGCCATCGTAGAAGACGATGTGGCATTTGGTCCGGAAAATCTGGGCATAAATCCCGACGAAATTCGTACGCGGATTCGCATTGCTCTTGAATCTGTAGATATGTACGAACATCGGAAAATGGCACCGCATCTGCTTTCGGGCGGACAGAAACAGCGAATTGCCATCGCCGGAGTTCTTGCCATGCATCCCGATATTGTCATTTTTGACGAACCAACGGCGATGTTGGATCCGGGCGGGCGCAAAGAAGTGCTCGACATCATGAAGCAACTGCACGAAGAGGGAATTACCGTCGTGCTTATCACACATTTTATGGAAGAAACGATTCACTGCGACCGCATTGTCATCTTGGACAAAGGTCGTGTTGCGATAGAAGGTTCGCCGGTCGAAATTTTCGCGCGGACAGAAGAAATAGAAGCTCTTGGCTTGCGCCTTCCTTTTGCGGTGGAAATTGCCGCCGGGTTGCGTGCACATGGCATTCACGTGCCGCAGGACATTTTGGATACCGATGGACTCGTCAAATACATCGTGTCCGAATCCGATACAGAGATGAAGAGGTCAAAAGCATAACATGTCGATCACGGTTGAAAATCTTACCCATATTTACAACAAGGGGCTTGCCTACGAGACCATAGCACTCGAAGACGTGAGTTTTACAGTGCCGTCCGGTGAATTCATCGCCATTATCGGACATACGGGCAGCGGAAAGTCAACGTTGATTCAGCATCTAAATGGAATTCTGAAGCCTACTTCCGGAGAGATTTCCATCGGTGACATCAAGATTACAGATAAGCGTGTGAAGATGGTGGACATTCGCAAGCGTGTGGGACTTGTATTCCAATACCCGGAGTATCAATTGTTCGAAGAAACCGTCTATCAAGATATTTCGTTTGGACCGAAGAACCTCGGATTGCCAACAGAGGAAGTAGACCGCCGCATTCGAAAATCCATGCAACTTGTCGGACTCGATTTTGAAGAATTTGCAGAGCGTTCTCCCTTTGAACTGTCCGGTGGACAAAAGCGTCGCGTTGCGATTGCAGGGGTTATTGCGATGGAGCCGGAGGTTTTGATTTTAGATGAACCGACAGCGGGATTGGATCCCAAATCGCATCAAGACATTTTAAATATGGTCGAGGAAGTACACAGGGAAACCAAGAATACGATTGTTCTTGTTTCGCACAACATGAATGACGTTGCGGAAAGAGCCGATCGCGTTTTCATTATGGACTCCGGAAAGCTGGTCAAAAGCGGGAGACCGCAAGAAGTTTTCCGCGAACGCGAATTTTTAAGTCATATCGGGTTGGGTGTGCCTCAGACAACGGAAGTCGCTGCCCTCTTAAGCGAGCGCGGTTTTCAAGTGCCTGAAATTTTGCTGCGCGCCGATGATCTGATTTCTTTTCTTGCAGAGCGGTTGCCCGCCGGTGGGGTGTGATATGATTCGCGACATTACCCTCGGGCAGTATTATCCGGGCTACAGCATCATGCATAAGATCGATCCACGACTGAAGATTGTCGCGGTGATGCTTTATATCGCTTCTCTGTTTATCGTCAAGGATTTTATGGGCTATGTCGTCGTGGTGATTGGACTTGCTACCGTCACAGCGATTTCGAAAGTACCGCTGCGTTTTATTCTTCGTGGACTAAAGCCTATTTTGATCATCATCATTTTCACGTTTACACTCAACATGCTTATGACAAAGGGTGAAATTTTATGGGAATGGAAATTCCTTCATATCACGAAGGAAGGGCTTTACAATGCAGTCTTCATGGCGCTGCGACTCGTGTTTCTCATTTTGGGTTCATCCCTGCTCACGCTCACGACAAAACCCATCAAGCTCACCGATGGCATCGAGAGTCTATTGAAACCTCTTAAACGCATGGGGCTTCCGACACATGAACTTGCTATGATGATGACCATTGCGCTCCGCTTCATACCAACTTTATTGGAAGAGACCGACAAGATCATGAAGGCGCAAATGGCGCGTGGTGCAGATTTCGAAACCGGAAGCATTTTTCGCCGGGCAAAGGCGTTGATTCCTATTTTGGTTCCGCTGTTTATCGGTGCGTTTCGCATCGCGCAGGATCTCGCATTGGCCATGGAGGCACGTTGCTATCGCGGTGGAGAAGGACGTACGAAACTCAATGCTCTGAAATTGAAACGAAAAGATGCCTTGGCGATGGTTTTTATTGCGGTGTACCTTGGGATCGTTATTTTAGAACGGATATTTCTGATTGGATTGGATGCAAAAATCATCGCTCTACTATTTTAATGCATTTCATGGAGCGAGAAGTTTCAAATCGGATTGGGTAAGATATAATAGAAGGAAAGGATTATTTTCATGACGGTGACGAAAACGGAAAACGGAAAACGAACACATGCAATATCGCTTCAATATGTACTTGAAGCGGCCGTGATCGGAGGCATCTACAGTGCGCTGACACTACTGCTTGCGCCTATCAGCTATGGGCTTGTCCAGGTACGCATTTCAGAGGCACTTACCCTATTGCCTAGATTTTCAAGGGCCTCGATACCGGGTCTCTTTATCGGCTGCTTTTTGGCCAACCTGCTTGGCACCGGAAACATGATGGATATCGTCGCAGGGAGTCTGGCAACGCTTGTTGCAGCGTTTTGTAGTCGTAAATTCAAAGACAAACCGTGGCTCGTTCCGCTTCCTCCTGTGCTCATCAATGCCGTTGTGATCGGTCTTGTCCTCTTTTACGGCTATGGTGTTGCACCGGAAGCCGCCGGAAAATTTGCGCTGCTTGCGGATATGGCATTTGTTGGCATCGGACAGCTTGTCGCCTGCTATGTGCTTGGAATGCCGCTTATGAAATTGCTTGAACGCCATAAACAAATCTTTGCATGAGACAAAAACGCATTAAAGATGTAGAGAAAAAAGTTCTCCCATACAGCGCCTACCTCGTTACGGACCCCGAAGCACAGAAAGGGCATTGGCGAAGTGTCTTTTCAAAGCAATGCCGAATTTTCGAACCCGAGAAACGCAAGCTCTATTTAGAGATCGGTTGTGGCAAAGGTCTTTTTATTAAGACGCTGTCAAGCGAAAACCATGACGCACTTTATCTTGCGGCGGAAGGTCAAATGAGCGTGGCATACAGAGCACTCACTCGAGCCGCAGGAACCTACAATGCTGTAAAGTCCGGATTTTTAATTCGCGAAGATGATGTTCCGAAACCCAACAATCTCTTGTTGATGCGCGCCTATATCTTTACACCGAGAGATTATTTTGCCCTTGGAGAAGTGAACGGCATCTATCTGAATTTTAGTGATCCATGGCCAAAGTCGCGCCATGAAAAACGACGCGTTACGGCACCGGAATATCTTGCGGCGTATCGAGATATTTTACATCCGGGCGGCTTTCTTCATCTGAAAACAGACAACGATGCGCTCTTCGACTATAGCGAACAGACGATTCGTGATGCCGAAGGATTTCAAATTGTACGTGTTACCCGCGATCTGCACCGATCGGCCTTTGCAGAGGAAAATGTATTGACCGAATATGAGCGCAAATGGATGAATCTCAATCGAAAAATCAAATATCTTCTCGCTATAAAAAATTGACAAAATTTTACAATTTCTACATCCTTCATCACCTGTGTTATGCTAAAATAGAAACACAAAACACTATGCTGCGAGAAAGGAAGTCTGAGCCATGAAGATACTACTATTAAATGGGAGTCCTCGAGAGAAAGAATGTACCTATACCGCATTGTCTGAAGTGGCAACGGAATTGGAGAAGCATGGTGCAAAGGCAGAGATTTTGCAAATCGGCAACAAACCTTTGCAAGGCTGCATTGCTTGTCGCGCCTGTCAAAAGCTCGATCGTTGTACATTCGGAGGCGATATTGTCAATGTCTTTTTAGAAAAGGCGAAGACGGCAGATGGATTTATTTTTGGCTCACCGGTTTACTTTGCCAATCCCAATGGATCGATGCTTGCGGTCATGGATCGCATTTTCTTTTCCGGCAAGAGGTGGCTTTCCGCAAAACCTGCGGCAGCAGTTGTCTCTGCGCGCCGTGCCGGGACCACGTCGGCCTTAGATTCCTTGCAAAAGTTTTTTCAAATCACCGGAATGCCGATGGTGCCGGCAACTTATTGGCCCATGGTCTTTGGGTATAAACCGACAGAAGTGCAGGAAGACAAAGAAGGGCTACAGAATCTTCGCGAGCTTGCGCGCCAAATGATTTGGATGATCACCGCGACAAAAGCGGCAAAAGACGCCGGACTTGTTCCGCCGGAGCGAGAGGAAAAAATTTGGACCAATTTTATGCGGTAATTTTCTTCCGGCACAACAAAATGACCCGTTTGGGAATGACATCACTATGATACGAGGTAGAACATGAAAAATTTTTTTGTAAACGAACTTATTGTCGGCGAAGAAATCACCGACTTCTTTCTTGTTAAGAGCATTCAGATCAAAACCGGCTCGAATGGGAAGCAATTTTTAGATCTTCAGCTTGGAGATAAAACAGGTGAGCTTTTTGCGAAAAAGTGGGACATTGCCGAGTCGGAAGTCGATGGCATTGGACGCATCAAAATCGGAAGCATCATCAAAGTGAAGGCTACTGTAACCGAGTGGAATGGCGCAAAGCAGCTGCGTATTGTAAAGATACGCGGGCTCGGTCCGGAAGACCCGATTCAAAAGGAAGATTTTTTTAAGGCAGCACCTGAAAATGCAGATGCGCTTCTTGCTTACGTTGAAGGGGCAGCGCACTCTATTTCCGATCCGCACTACGGTGCGATGGCACTAAAAATTATCGAGGACAATCGCGAGCGGTTGCGTTATTATCCGGCAGCAGCGAAGAATCACCATGCGATGTATGCAGGGCTTTTATATCATATGAAGCGAATGTTGCTGCTTGCCGAGAAGCTCTGTGAGGTTTATACGATTCTAAACCGAGATTTGCTCATCACAGGCGTTCTTTTTCACGACATCGAAAAGTTGAACGAAATGCATTCCGATGAGAATGGTGTCGTCTCAGACTATACGTTTGAAGGTATTATGCTAGGGCACCTTGTGCAGGGTGTTGTGCTTGTTGATAAACTCGGCGAGGCCCTAGGCGTGCCGAAAGAAAAGATCATCATGCTGGAGCATATGGTTATTTCGCATCACTACGAACCGGACTTCGGAAGTCCAAAACGCCCGATGTTTCCGGAGGCGGAGGCGCTACACTATTTAGACATGATAGATTCCAAGATTTTTGACATGGAAGCAGCATTAGATGGTGCCATAGAAGGTGGTTTTTCGGAACGTATAAGGACACTTGACAACCGTCGCGTCTATAAAAGGGAATGGTAGCGTTGGAGACAAAAACGGCAACCATTTCGATCGTTACCTATCACAATCCCGAAAACGGCTACAGTGTTGTGCGGATGAGCGGATCCGATGGAGATTTTACGGCGGTCGGGAATCTTCCGAATGCAAATAGCGGTCAGGTATATTCCTTGACGGGCGTTTGGAAGACACATGCAAAGTATGGGCGTCAATTTGCCTTTCACGCCTATGAAGAAAAAGAACCGTCGTCGGCGCAAGATATCGAAGCCTTTTTAGCTTCAGGCATCATTCGCGGCATCGGTCCGAAAACGGCGCGCCTCATCATAGAGCAATTTGGAGAATCGGCGCTGGAAATCATCGAAAAAACACCGCAGAGATTGGCAGAGGTTGAAGGCATCGGGCAAAAAAAATGGAAGACCATCTCCGCCTCATTCCAAGAGCGCAAATCTTTTTCCACGGTTGCCCTCTATTTTCAGGAACACGGTGTAGCAACGGGTGTTGCCATGCGGTTCTATAACGAATATGGTCCTGCTGCCATCGAGATGGTTCAGGAAAACCCCTATCGACTCATCAGCGACCTCTACGGCATCGGCTTCAAAACCGCGGATGCCATCGCCTTGCGTCTTGGGCATGCAGAAAACAGCGAATATCGAATTTCCAGCGCAGTGCTGTATGTGCTCAAACGTTATGCCACCGATGGGAGCACCTATGTCCCGAAAGAAGAACTGATTGAGCGCGTTGTGGCACTCATCGATGTCATGGGGGAAGAGGTCGAAGATGCCATTTTCTCTTTGGTTCTCGAAGGACGTGTAGATACCGAAACGGTTTTCGGTGTTTCTTCTGTATTTCTCTCCTATCTTTTTCTGGCGGAACGCGAAATCTGCGCAGACCTACTGCGTCTCCGGCGAAGCGAACTTCGGCTGCTGAAATCCGATGCGACGCTGCTCATAGAAGAAACCCAGCGGCGTATGGAAAAACAGCTTTCCGTAGGACAAATGGAGGCGGTGCTCAGCTCGCTCAAAAGCGGTGTCTTTGTTCTTACCGGAGGACCCGGCACAGGAAAGACTACGATTATGCGTGCCATGCTGGATGTTTTTTCAGGAGAAGGTCTCGAGGTTACGGTGGCTGCGCCGACAGGACGTGCGGCAAAACGCATTACAGAAACAACCGGATATGCGGCACAGACGGTTCACCGGTTGCTCGAATATTCCTTTGGCGAAGATGACGAAGATATGGTTTTCGGGCGAACGCGGGAAAATCCGCTCAAATGCGATGTGGTTATTATCGATGAAGTTTCTATGGCAGATGCGCTGCTCATGCGTGCGCTTGTCGCAGCAATTCCGGATGGTGCAAGGCTCATCCTTGTCGGCGATGCAGATCAGCTTCCTCCCGTGGGTCCCGGAAATGTTCTTCGTGATATTCTGGAGAGCGAAGTGGCACCGAGTGCACATCTCACGGAGATTTTCCGTCAGGCAGAACAGAGCATGATTACCGTAAATGCTCACCGAATCAATTGCGGTGAAATGCCGTATCTGGGAGAGGCAGACTCCGATTTCTTTCTTCTGCGCGTGCAAGAGGAAGAGCAGATTCTTGCAAGCATCATCCGCCTCATTACAAATCGTATCCCCGGGCACTATAAGGAGATTGACCCTTTTAAGGACATTCAAGTGCTCACCCCTGTCAAAAAAGGTGTGCTCGGCAATCGAAATCTCAATCTTACTTTGCAGAACATTCTCAATCCGCAGGACATGGAAAAAGCGGAGAAGCAGTTTGGCGATGTCATTTTTCGCGAAGGCGATAAGGTTATGCAAATGCGCAACAACTATGCGCTAAAATGGGTCAGCGATGATGATTTTTCTGAAGGCGAGGGCGTGTTTAACGGAGATATCGGGTTTGTTTCCAAAGTGGATGAGGCCTTTGGGCTCGTTACTGTTGTGTACGATGGATCCAAACTCGTTGTCTACGACGTGGAAACCCTGCATGAACTTGAACATGCGTATGCCATAACGGTTCATAAAAGCCAAGGGAGTGAATTTCCTGTTGTTCTCATGCCAATCTACCACATTCCGCCTATGCTTGCGACAAGGAATCTGCTTTACACCGCAGTCACGCGTGGCAAGCGACTTGTTGTTCTTGCCGGACGCAGCGAACGTCTTGCGATGATGGTGGAAAACAATAGCAGTCGGGAGCGATATTCTGCGTTAAAGCATTTCCTGCGCCTGTATGAGGGTGCTTCCTTATGAGTGTTACCGCCGTGGCACTGGAGATGCTTTTCCCCGCCCATATCTACTGCATTGCATGTGGAAATCTCATCGACCGTTCGGATACCTATGGGTTGTGTGAAAAGTGCTTAGCAAGTATTTCGTGGCTAACCGGAGAAAGTTGCCGCTCCTGTGAACGAAATCTGTCCAAAGCAGAGCGAGATGTTCAAAAACCATGTGCCGCATGTATGGGAGAAGACTACGCATTCGAGCGAGCATACTTTTGCTGTGCATACAGAGATTCCGTAGCAGACATGATTCGATTGATGAAATATCAAGATGCGAGCTATGTCGGGAAAATGCTTGGCGAGATGATGGCGGAACGATTTCTTGAAGAAGCAGACGCGCATACGGGGGTGCTTCCGGAATATGACTTGCTTGTACCGGTTCCAATGCATAAAATCAAGAAGAGGAAACGAGGTTACAATCAGGCAGCGGTGATGGCGCACGAGATTTCCGGAAAACTCGCTGTTCCGCTCTGTGAAGAAGGGCTTGTGCGTCAGCGTGAAACCGATGTCATGAGCGGTTTGTTTCGTGAGGAACGTTTGATGAATCTGGAGGGTGCGTTTTCGGTTCCGGCACGCAGTATCTCACAGATTCAAGGGAAAGACATCTTGCTCATCGACGATGTCTTCACGACGGGTAGCACGGCAGAAGCCTGTGCCCGCGCATTGCTTGACGGTGGCGCGCAAAAGGTAGATTTGTTTGCCTTTGCGTATGCGTAGCTTCATGTGACAAACTAATAGAACGATTCCAATACGATAGAGAAGGACATGTCCGAATCTATACGCTACATATAAATTTCGATACAAAGGGAGCGCTTCGGGTCTGTGATTGAAAATCCATGCCAGCTGCGGGCAAAAGGATCCACGTAAACCGTCCGAGTGGGCGGTGATCATGGCGCAGTTTAGGAGTAAGTCCCGGCAGACGACTGTCGGGCGAGTGTGGGGGCAAAGATCAGGTCAGCCGAGCGCTCCCTTTGTATCGAAATATAACGGCTGTACCCCTTGTTGTATAAGGAGTACAGCCGTTTCGATTTTGGCTCAAGTTGTACGGGAACGGCTACTTTTACGCATCCCCTATGATTTTCTTGATATCCCATCCACCTTCAGGGCTCTTTTGAAAGTCACTTTTTAGCGACTCTTCCCCTATATCCCTTCATTTCTTGATAAATTGATATTCAAAATTATCCGTAGAAATAAATAGATGGGGTATTGGTGTTTTAAATTTGCCGCAAATCTGCGGACATGGTTTTTCATTTCAAAATTGAATTAAGAGATACAACGCATCTTGTACATTTACGGATAGATATACAGAGCACTTGAGCTACATTAGGAAAAGGACTAGTTGTGGATATATTTGTAAAATATAGAAACCTGAGAGGGCGTTCTCATAAGTGCCTAAATTTTCTTTTCCCTTTTGTTCTGTTTTCAACGTTTTTAGACATTGTAATTGCGCGGTCCACAGTTTTTAATTGTGGATTTTTTGTACGTTGAGTTCGAGGTAAACATGCAGATCTTTTATCGGATGGCGTTGATGAGGCTTGTTCCCATGTTTGAACTTTCATCTAGGGGTGGGCGTGTACTATGACAGCAAAAGGCGATCTACTGCTTGTTGAAGGTGATGCAGTCCTCCTGATTAACAATAAAATTATATTGGAAAGGTGTGGCTATACGGTTCGTCTTGCAAAGAATCTTGCAGAGGCGCGAACCCTGTTTGAAGAAAGGCATCCCAATGTATTGGTGCTGGATATCCTGCTTCCCGATGGTCGTGGACTCGATTATTTGAGGGAGATTCGGAGAACTTCGAACATTCCTGTGTTACTGCTTGCCACAATGCGGGAGGCAAATGATGTGATAACATGCCTCGATGCGGGTGGGGATGATTATCTTTCCATACCATACAATTTCAGCGAACTCCGTGCACGTGTTGATGCACTCATGCGAAGGACTGCTTTCATCCCTGAAAAGGTGGAGCGAGGAACATTGGAACTGCACCTGACTTCGGCGAAAGGATTTCTTGACGGTCAGGATATGCAGCTCACGCACAAGGAGTTTTTGCTTCTTCTGCTGCTTATTCGGCACGAGGGGAAACTTTTGAGTATGACGGACATCTATGAAAAGATTTGGGAGTTACCAATCGCTCAGGATAAAAGTGCCGTAAAAAACACTGTATACAAACTACGCAATAAACTCTGCGATTCCGGCTACGAGATCACAAATGAAAGAAATGACGGATACTGTTTGAAGAAAAATCCAAATTAGCAATCCTATTTTACTTGAATTACATCACACCCTCCGACCAAACAAGTCATTTTTTGGCGACTTTCTCATACAAACATTCATATACTGGGTAAACTAAATCCTAATAAACAAATGTAAGGGGTTATTAAACAAGGGGTTGTTTAAGACTAATCACAAACTGCATTAGGGAACACAGACTTGATCGACGCAAGGGATATTTTTCTATATCCGAATGGTGTCTCATTTCATTTGAATCTGTTGATATTCGCTATTTTATAGAATAGTGAATTTTGAGGGATATTGTAGAAGAGAGGGATTGTTTTTTTGTATGAATTTGGAGGAATCAAAATGAGTATGCAAATCAACTCAGGGAAGAAGAAATCGCGTCTACTTTCCTACATTTTAGTTTTTGTCATGGTGTTGTCACTGTTTCCGGTTACGGCATTCGCGGATGAAACGTCAACCGCAAATGAAACGTCAACGGAAATTCCGCAGACAATCATCGAAGAAACAGGGGCATTGCCGGAAGAAGGCGTACCTGATGTAGCTGATGTACCTGATGAATTCAAGGAAGTCTTGCCGGAAGCGACAGGCGATTCCAACGACGTGAACGCGCAGCAGCCACTCGAGATCATCGAGGAAGAAGATCTACCGGATGAGGTAGACACGGAAGATCCGGAGGATGTCGCGCCTCCAACGCCTGAAAAGACAGGGACGGTAAAAGGCACCTTAAAGGTTGTCGATGATAGTGGAAATGATATTGAGGCAGGGGGACAAGCACTCCAACTTTATGGTTTGGATTCATCTATTCAAAGTGGTGCAAGTTCAGACGAAAAAGTTTACCCCGAAGGTTCGAAATTTGTTCCGAATGAATACATGGTCATTGCACACATTGACCCGGTTGTAAAAGGGACGATTTTGCCACGTCTGTGGTACTACCTAAAGAATGATATGACATTTGCGCCCATTCCTTCTATGGACTATGCGGCGGCTCCGGATGCCTATAAATTTACGTTACTCGATGGTGGCGATGTAGATTTGGGAACGAAGACGCTTACCATTACCGCGAACGATTTTGCCAGTATAGGTCTCGCGGTGGATGAAGAAGGCAAGCTTGTGTTGTTACAACCCAAAACATCTCGGTTTTCGCTTTATGC
>JAITTH010000099.1 GCA_031287295.1 Eubacteriales Family XIII. Incertae Sedis bacterium | reverse complement strand
AGGGGTCTCGAGTCCGATTGCGTCGTGGATTCGTCCCGCGCGTCTCCCGATTCGGTAAATCATCTGCTCGTGTTCCGGCAATTCCAAAAACCATTTCACGACAGAAATCATGCGCTCTTTTTCTTTATCGAGCTTCCCTGACGCTTCCGGCAGCAGATTGATGATGTGGTCGTTGTTGATGAGATAGCTGGAGACATTCAGTTTTTCCAGAAACCGTAAGAGCTCGCGTGCGCCTTCGACATCGTTGAGTTGTGTGAAGGTTCCTGCGCGGACATCGTCTGCAAGCGGTACACGGCTCGGGACCGTCAAGGTTCGCACACGAATGAAATCCGGATCGATATGATTCATCGCATCGGCAGTTTCTGTTGCATTTTCTGCACTCATCTCTTTTCCGCCCAGCCCGAGAATGTAATACTCAGAAAGTTCGATTCCGGCACGCTTCACCTTTTGACCCGCCTCAATGTGGATTTCTTTGGTTGCGCCTTTTTTCATAAGTTCGAGGACGCGATCTGCACCGGATTCCATTCCAATGTGAATGCGATCCAATCCTGCGTCTTTCAATGCGCGCAGATCTTCGTCGCTCTTATCGAGCACGGTTCGTGATCGCGCATACGATGTAATGCGTCTAATCTCGGGGAATCGCTTTTTCAATTGCTCGAGAATCGGTAACAGATCTTCCGTTTTGGCGACCAAGGAATTGGCATCTTGGAGGAAGACCGATTCCAGTCCTCCATTATAAAAATGGAGCGCCGATTCCGCCGCGCTCGGGTCGGTGGCAGCAGAGAGTTCGTCGTTCAATTTCTGAATCGCCACAGTCCGTTCTTCGCCAACGAGGGTATCTGCCTCTTTGATTTTATCGACAAAATCCGCAATGGCGTCAATATCCGCAAGGACATGCTCCCGTTTGCGCAGGCTAAACGTACATCCTTTATAAAGGCTGCAAAACCGACATTTGTTCCACGGGCAGTTGCGCGTAACCCGAAGCAAAAGGCTGGTTGCCTCACTCGGAGGTCGGATGGGTCCGATTTCTGTCCCGGTATAGGGACTATTTTTTGTTGGTGTTGTATTCATGTCTACAATTATATCATACGTGAGCAGGCGGATTCATTGTTGTATTGTGATAATGCCGTAAGGTATAATAACCATAAACCATTTTACGCGATGCGGCAGTGCCGTACACATCGAAGAAAGGAATGAATATGGTAAATCTTTTCGTCGGTCACAAGGGGACCGGAAAAACTAAGATGATGATAGACCTTGCAAACAGTCGCGCGGAATCGTGTGATGGTCACATCGTTTTCATCAACAAAAATCAACGTTTGATTTATGACCTTATTCATCAAATCCGTGTCGTATTTATGGAAGATTATGACGAAATCACAAACAGTGACGAGTATATAGGATTTCTTTATGGAATCATCAGTGCGGATCACGATATCGAAGCGATTTTCATCGACAGTATCTTGAAACATGCGGATGTAAGCACAAATGATATTCCGGATTTTCTTACCCGGCTTCAAGTGATCAGCGACCAACATAATATCGATTTTATTGTGAGCCTGAGTGCGGACATCAATGACCTTCCGCAGGATATTTACAATTTTAATTTGCTTGAATCAGCAGGATGTTAAATAAGCCAAACACAGCAGCACCCGAACTTTACCACTTGAAACCGTTTTATTACTTTGGCACATGAGGCTAAGAGAGTTTGTTCTATGCTCATTTTTTGGGATATCGACGGTACACTGATGCATTGTGGAGCTGATGGGACACGTGCATTAAACCGCGCTTTTTTTGAGCTGTTTGGCATTGAAGACGCCCTGGTCGGTGTGCGCGTTGGCAGCATGATGGATACGGCACTCATCGAGAAGGTTTTTTCGAAATTCGATTTGGATCCGACGAAAAAGCCGATGCTTAGCCATCTTTTTGCGAAGCATTTAGAAGAAATTCTTTCCGAAAATGCGCAAAAACACATTCTTCCCGGCGTGATCGAATTGCTGAAATGGGCGAGCGATTCAGGTCATACAAACGCATTGCTTACAAGCAATCTTCGGGTGGGTGCGGAAAGAAAACTCACCGCTGTCGATTTGTATAACGATGCAAATGGTTGCCCCATTTTCGTGGGCGGTGGATTCGGAGATACCCATGCAGAGAAGTGGCAAGCTGCCGAGGTCGCACGTGAGGAGATTTCTGAGACACTTGAAAAAGCGTTCGAACCATCAGATGTCATGGTGATTGGAGATGGCGTTTACGACATCGAAACGGCGCGTCGTTGTGGTTACTTCAGCGTTGCTGTTGCAACAGGATGGACGCCTTATGAAAGCCTGGAAGCGGAAAATCCGAACCTATTGTTTCACAATTTGCAGGATACGGAACGGGTTGTGAAGTGCTTCCACGAAACGATAAACGCAGCAAATCCCGGTCTTTGATTTGAAAGAGGTGTATGATCAATGGGAACACAGTACAAGCTGGCACTTTGTCAAATGTATACGATTGACGACAAAAAGAAAAATATGGAGACAGCCGCCGATTTTGTGAATCGTGCAGCAGCCGGTGGTGCAAAGGTTGTTAGTCTCCCTGAAATGTGGAATACCCCTTACGATAATTCCTTTTTCCCTCGCTATGCAGAGGATGCAGAGGGACCTTCGGTTGTGTTGATGGCAGACCTTGCGAGAACGAATGAAGTCTACCTCATTGGTGGCTCAATCCCTGAGCGTCAAGGCGAAAAACTTTACAACACATCATACATCTTCGCTCCGGACGGGCAGCTCCTTGCCAAACACAGGAAAATATATTTGTTCGACATCAATGTGACAGGCGGCGTTCGTTTTATGGAGTCTGATACGCTCACTGCGGGAGATTCCGAAACCGTTATTGACACCGAATTCGGGAAAATCGGTGTTGCCATCTGCTTCGATGTTCGTTTCCCCCCGTTGTTTCGGTCGATGACGGACAAAGGGGTTCACCTTGTCATATTGCCTGCCTCTTTTAGTCTTACAACAGGTCCTGTTCATTGGGATTTACTCATGCGAAGCCGAGCGTTGGATAATCAGATCTATTTCGCGGCATGTTCGCCGGCGCGTGATGTTACGCAAAAGTATCGTGCATACGGACATTCTTGCGTGGTCGATCCATGGGGCGAATTTTGTGGAATGGCGGCACTTGGCGAGACCATTGTCTATGCAGACATCAATCTGGATTACATGGCGCGCGTTCGCCGAGAGATTCCAATCGGATTTGAGCATTTAGGATCAGGTCAGGAATAACTTAATAAAGGGGAGTGCTCGAACACATCTAAAACGGCTCTATAGAAGCCTGCGGATGTGCTGCAAAATGGTTTCGACCTCTGCGAGGGCACCTTTCCCCAAGTCGCCGCAAGCGAGCAACGATTCGCGAGGCTCTGCAAAAAGATATCCAAGGCTTGTGAGTTTCTCGATGTTACCCTGCACAATCGGATTTTCATACATCGCCGTATTCATCGCCGGGCAAATGAGAATGGGCTTTTCTTTCGTTGCCATTACGGTTGTTGTAAGCAGATCGTCTGCAATGCCCGATGCAATTTTCCCGATGAGATTGGCGGTTGCCGGCGCAAGAACGAGGATATTCGCTTTTTTTGCGAGACCGATATGCTCGACATCGAAACCGGAGTTGCGTGCAAAGCTTTCTGTGTAGACGGGTTGCTTCGTCAGCGTTTCGAATGTAAGCGGAGAAATAAATTCACATGCGTTCTTTGTCATGACGACGGAGACAACATGCCCCTCTTTTGTCAGTGCATTTGCAAGATCTGCCGACTTATAGGCAGCGATGCTTCCGCTTATGCCGAGTAGGATATTTCCCATAAATCAAAGACCTCCTTCGTGATTCAGAACCGTGCGGACGATAAACTTTGCAATTTCTTCTTTCCCAATTTGGATACCATAATGTTTATTTCTGTCAACCAAGTATCCGATGTGATTCGCATAGCCTGAAACGGTATGCATGTCATTCGCGAGCACATAATCGCAGTCATTTTTCCGAAGCAGTTCGAAAGCGGTATCGATGAGCGTTTCCTCATCCACCCCGGAGAGCAATTTGAATCCGACGATAACGGCATCCGGGAGAAGTGGGCGAAGCTGAGCAATCACTTTCGGTGTTTTTTCCAAGAGGATCACCAGGTCTTCTACGTTTGAACTGATTTTATCTTCTTTTCGGAAAGTCGCACTGTTATAAATGCACTCGGTCATTTGTTCTATGCTACACGAATGTTTTTGCGATAAGGTCTCCGCGATATCTTCTGCGATTGCGGATGCGGTCGTTATGTTTCGTACTCGATAATCGCTCACGGCCATGCTGTGAATAACGGCGTCAATTTTTTCGAATTGACAAAGGGTTTGAATGGTTTGTTCGAGTTGTTTTGTGTCCTCCGCGATGTGTTGCTCTATTTTGTTTGCCGTCGGTCGTACGGCCCGAGCATTACAAATATAGAAAATACGATCCACGGCATCCTGCCCTGCAAATTGCTCCGCAATGACGGCACCGAGTCTACCGGTTCCCGTATTGGTAATGCTGCGCACGTTATCAATACTCTCGGTCGTGCCGCCCGCTGTAATCATGATATTCATGGCATACATTTTACCATGGATTCGGTAGTCTCATGCGACAAAGAATAAAATGGTTTCAAAATAAAATAAATCGTTGAAATTTAAAGCAACAAACGAAATTAGCACTCACCTATTGCGAGTGCTAACAATTCGGAGTATAATAGATAAAAAGGGGGGTGAAGATTCATGAATCTTGAAAAATATACACAAAATGCACAGGCTGTGCTTGTTGAAAGTCAAAACGCTGCCATTCAAATGGGGCATCAGCAGCTCGATGGTGAGCATCTGCATCTTGCATTATTGCGACAGGATGGCGGACTGATTCCGCGCATTTTAAAATTACGTGGCATTTCGGCAGCGGACATGGTTCGCGAGGTTGAGGCAGAGCTCGATAAGCTGCCCAAGGTGCAAGGTACGGAGACAGGACTGTATTCGACGCGTAGGCTCGGTATGCTTTTCGCAGATGCCGAAAAGAACGCAAAACAGTTTCATGATGATTTCATCAGCGTAGAGCATCTGTATCTTGCCCTCATCGGCGAAAGAGGAACGCCCTCTTCGCGTATTTTCAAAAACCATAATCTGACCAAAGAGAATTTCCTCGAAGAGCTTTCTAAGGTGAGAGGCAACCAGCGCATCACAAATCAAAATCCGGAAGAGGGTTATGAGGCGCTCACGAAATACGGGCGCGACCTTGTGCAACTTGCGCGTGAGGGGAAACTGGATCCCGTGATTGGGCGCGATGAGGAGATACGACATACCATACAAATTTTGTCGAGGCGCACAAAAAATAATCCGGTGCTCATCGGCGAGCCCGGGGTGGGAAAAACTGCGGTGGTCGAAGGGCTTGCACAACGCATTTTAAATGGAGATGTGCCGGAAGGGCTGAAAGATAAAACACTTTTTGCGCTTGATATGGGCGCACTCATTGCAGGCGCAAAATTCCGTGGGGAATTTGAAGAGCGCCTAAAATCCGTACTTACGGAGGTAGAACGATCCGACGGTGAGGTCATTTTGTTTATCGACGAAATTCATAACATTGTCGGTGCCGGGGCTGCCGAAGGGGCAATGGATGCCGGGAACCTGCTAAAGCCAAAATTGGCGCGAGGGGAGCTTCACTGCATCGGAGCGACGACGCTGGATGAATATCGAAAGCATATCGAGAAGGATGCGGCACTTGAGCGACGTTTCCAAAAAATCCTTGTGGATCAGCCTACGGTGGAAGATACGATTTCGATTTTGCGTGGCCTTAAAGAACGCTTCGAAATACATCATGGGGTACGGATTACGGATGCGGCACTCATCGCGTGTGCTGTGTTATCGGATCGTTACATCAGTGATCGATTTCTTCCTGACAAGGCCATCGACTTGATGGATGAGGCGGCATCGAAGATTCGTACAGAAATCGACAGCGTGCCGGATGAATTGGACCAAATTGCCCGGAAAATCATGCAACTTGAAATCGAAAAGCAAGCTTTGTCCAAAGAACACGATAAGGGCTCGGAACATCGACTTGGAAATGTCGAGAAAGAACTCGCAGAACTCAAGACCGTCAATGATGAAATGCGTGCGCAGTGGGAGACAGAAAAACAGGCGATTGTGCGACTGAAAGAGATGAAGCAACAGATTGAAGACGTAAAGTTAGAGATCGATGAGGCGGAACGCAATTACGATTTAGAAAAGCTTGCCCAATTGAAGTATGGTCGTTTGCCGGAACTCGAAAAAACATTGGAGGCGTCGAAGGAAAAGGCGGATGCCACGGAAGAAAAACGCCTACTCAAAGAAGAGGTCGGCGAAGAAGAAATTGCAGAGGTTGTCGCAGGTTGGACCGGCATTCCCGTGCAGCGCCTTGTGGAGAGTGAAAAAGAGAAATTGCTTCGGCTTGCGGATATTTTGCATCAACGCGTGATTGGTCAGGACGAAGCGGTTGTCGCCGTTTCCGAGGCAGTGCTTCGCGCAAGAGCGGGTCTGAAGCAAGATGGTCGTCCGATCGGATCTTTCATTTTTCTGGGTCCAACCGGCGTCGGCAAGACAGAGCTCGCAAAGGCACTCTCGGAAGCGCTCTTTGATTCCGAGAAGAACATCGTGCGCATCGACATGTCCGAATATATGGAAAAACATACGGTTTCCCGATTGGTCGGTGCGCCGCCGGGCTATGTCGGCTACGAAGAAGGTGGGCAGCTTACCGAGGCCGTTCGTCGCAGACCCTACAGCGTAATCTTATTCGATGAAATTGAAAAGGCGCATCCGGATGTGTTTAACATCTTGCTTCAACTGTTAGACGATGGCAGACTTACGGATAATCAAGGTCGTACGGTGGATTTCAAAAATACGATTATCATTATGACCTCCAACATCGGAAGTGCGTATCTGACCGAAAACATTTCGAAAACCGGAACCATCGAGGATGAGGTCAAAGAAAAGACAATGGAAGAAATGAAACGCCATTTCCGTCCGGAGTTCATAAATCGTATTGATGACATCATTGTGTTTTCACCACTTTCGGAGGAAGATATTGTTAAAATCATCGATATTGCCATCGAAGACATTCAGGATAGGCTTTCCGATCGGAACATCACGGTGCACTTTACGGAAGGCACAAAAAAGTTTATTGCCCAGGAAACTTATTCACCGACCTATGGTGCGCGACCGATCCGACGCTATTTGCAGAAGCACATTGAGACCGAGATTGCAATGAAAATCATTCGTGGAGAAGTAAAAGACGGAGATGAGGTTACGATAGACATTGGCAACGAAAAATAAAAAAACGACTCTGACCAAGCAGGACGCGGAGCAGGTGATAGACCTGCTTGCCGCCTGCTACCCAAACGCAGAATGTGCTTTGGTGCATCGCAGCAACTGGGAGCTTCTGATTGCGGTTGTGCTTTCGGCACAGACCACAGACGTGAGTGTGAATCGTGTAACAACGGAGCTCTTTCGTCGTTGGCCGGACGCAGCGGCGCTTGCTACTGCCGTACAAGAACAAGTTGAAGAGATCATTCGCACAATCGGAATGTATCGAACAAAGGCAGCGAATATCATCAAGCTGTCAAGGAAATTGCTGGACGAAACAGGCGGGGAAGTGCCGCAGGATTTTCTCGCGCTCATCGCACTTCCGGGTGTTGGACGCAAAACGGCAAATGTCGTATTATCTGTGGGGTTTGGTGAGGCGCGCATTGCTGTCGATACGCATGTGTTCCGTGTTGCAAATCGTATCGGTCTGTGCCATGAGAAAGATGTCTTAAAAACGGAAGAAGCACTCATGAAAAAGCTTCCCAAAAAACGATGGTCCGAGGCGCATCACTCACTCATTTGGCACGGTCGAAAAATTTGTCACGCACGAAATCCGAAGTGCAGTGCATGCGTATTACATGAAATTTGTTTGGCATTGAAATAGAAAGAATTAGGATCCTTACGGTTTTGCTTTGGAATTCCGCTCCGCCTTGTGTGCTTTTTTATATTCATACATTTTTTCATCTGCTACAGAAAGCAATTCGGCAGTTGGAATCTTATTGCCTCCGGAGACTTCGACCACGCCATAGCTGAAGCTTCGTTTGTAGGTAACGGAACCGTCTTCGTTCGCATACTCCTTCGCAACCATCTCCTCGCGCAACCGTTCCAATTTCTCTTCCGCCTCTGCTTGGTTACAGTCTGAAGTGAGAATCATAAATTCATCGCCACCGAGTCGGCAAATATACGGGTTTCTGCTGAAGCGAGTCAGAATTCTCGAAACGGAGACAATGTAATTGTCCCCTTCGTTATGCCCGAAAGCATCGTTGACGTATTTCAAGCGATCCAAATCGAGGAAGCAGATCACAAAATGGAGATTTTTTTCAATCCAGTCCGAAAGCAGCTTCATGCCGTAATGGCGATTGTATGCCCCTGTAAGCGTGTCGTGATATGCGATATGCTCCAGTTCCTTTAGGACCTCTTTCTCCTTCGTGATATCGGTTAAAACAACCGCAACCGCATCCTTTTCTCTCCAATGAACGGGATAGAGCATGGCGGAAAAATATTGAATTTCGGTATCGCCGACAAGCGGAAATTGTTTTGTTACCGTACTCGCGGAAGGATCGATGTCCTTTATGTAAGAGAACAATATATCGAATAGCTGCTCTTCAAGTATTTCGTTGTTAAGGTCATTTTTGATGGGATGATTTGAAAAGATATGTTCGCCGGTTTCGCGGTCGATCATCACAATCCATTCGGTGATGTTGCTGGAAATGGATTCAAAAAGGCTATTGCTTCGCGCAAGATCGATCGCCTGCGCCTGAACGACCTTTAGCTCATCATTCAGTGCTTTGGTGCGCGAATTCAGCTGTGCAACCATTTCATTGAAGGCGTCTGAGAACTCGCCCATGAATTCAACACGTTGGCTGTAATCTCCGCTGGCGACTTGTTTGGTCTGCCAGGTGAGGTGTTTTAATGAAGCATGAAGGTCCTTCAGACGCGCTGCCAATTCATTATCTCTGCCCGGCATTTTCCCGGAGAGTTCTCCGCGTGCGAGATCTTTTTCGAAATCACGAAGCTCTTTCAAAAGGTCTGAAAAGAAAACCAATCCTGCCCCGAGTTTTTGAAAGTCTTCGGGCAATGATTCAACATCGAGATGCGCACTGTTTGGTGAATACAAAACAACGCGAAGGAACTCGAATAATGTTTCGGCGACAGGATTCGAAATAGTGTACCAACCTTTCTAAGATTCAACCGTTCCCGTAAAACGACAGACACGATCTCCGTTTGCCCAGCAGTCGATTTCTTTCACGTTATAGTTCTTTCCGGAATAAGCGAACAGAATGCCGGCAATGAAGCCTTCGTCGTAGTTGCAAACGGTTTCGTCAGTAACCGGAAGACCGCTGCAATCCAGATCCTGCGCTACGGTAAGAACCAGATCTCCGGTATCCGGATCGACTTGTTCAATACGCAAAATGCCGATTTTAAAGTCACGCAGCGCCTTCTGCAGATTGGCAATAAATTCATTAAAACCAACAGTAAGATCAAGTACATGTGTCGCAAATTCTCTTCCTGCAAGGTGACCTGCCGCACGGAAGTAATCGTTTGCAGCCTCTTCGCCGTGTGCTTTTGTAAGGACATCCAACATGGTATATTGCATGAGACGATACACCAAAACAGGCATGTCTACACCCAAATCTCCGCGTCCCTCTTTGATATCGCCGAGATTTGCCCAAGTAAAGTTGTGTACACCGAGGTCTTTCTTGAATACGTTCATTTTTGTCTCCTTATTCTTTTTCGTGGGATCATAGCATCATCAGAGATCGGCATCAATCATTTCCGACTCTGTTTATATACAGTTACCCAAATTATATGGAAACAAAACATGTCTGTCAATTTATCGCACGGGGCAAACCCCGCTTTCACAGCCATCACTTCCGATGTCGAAGTCCGTTTCTTCTTTTTCATACTTTGAGATGAGCGATGGAATGAAGGGTTTCATTTCGGTCTGACGGCGCAGATATTCTTCTTCGGTAATTTCTTCAAAAGGCAGCAATTCATAGAAGCTGTCGTCGTAGGGCAGGAATGAGAGCGCTACGACATCATCCCAGTTCTGCCAAACCCATTCTTCCACTTCAGACCACTCGTCGTCGCGAACATGAATGGTAATCGAACAATTGTGTTCGACATAGTTTTCCATAAACATCTTGTATATTTCGAGCTGCTCAATGGCCGTGACATCACTTTTGATTTTGCCTTCCGGGGCTTTTACCGGAAATTCTACGACTTTTGTTGTGGCATTGTCGCGCGATTGACCAACTTCCGGATGAACAGGATAGCCAAGCTCTTCGCAGACTTTAACAAGTGGATCATCGGCAGAAATTCGAATGCGCCTGATGAAGTAAGGTGCGTGGGAGAAATGGACGCCACTGGATACCACCGGTAGGAGCGAGAGCGTACCTTCCGGTTTGATGGTTGTGACGAGTAGCGGCGGTTGCATGTTTAATTCTTCCGCGTATTCTTCCGCAGCGTTTTTTGCATTGTCACGCAGTTCGCGCAGCAAGACTTTTTGCGCTTCGAGATCCATGCCCGTAGCGTTGACCATATCCTGCCAACCTGTGAGAGAACACCCGATGAGCTTATCGCGCTGCTGAACGGCATCCCATTCCGGGATTTCCAGTTCCGTGCAGGTCATTCGGTAGCCCGCCCGGCTCGAGAGTCGCTGAGCGCGAATCAATCCTTCACGGTCAAGTGTATTGCCTGACACAAAGGCCATGACATTTACAGTTGTTAGATTGCAAAGCCCCTTGCTGTCGAGTAAAATCTCCGCACATGGATTGACTCCGTTAAAATTAGGTCGGCGCTTCTTCCCTGCAGATTCGTTGATCCAACCGGGTTCTCCCGAATAGCGCATTTGACGAAGATGCCAGTTGAGCCCGGGGCGATCGGGTTTTCTCGTGTAGTAGATAGAATTGTTGCTCATTTGCCGATGGGCGACATCCTGATCGAGAATCCACTTTTCGCCGTTTTTTTTGTAGAGTTCGCCTTTGGCCTGTATCGTTTCCGGATCGTCTTGATCCAACAAAACGATTTCCGCCGTTCTTCGTACACCGCCAACCACAACGTTCTCACCGATGATGTTTGCGATATCGAGGCAGTCGATCGGACGCAGATGTACACGTTCTGCGGGCGTTCTCGCAGAGGCGCGTTCGATGATTTTCCCGATCTTCATGAACATATTTTTCATGCTCTGGTGCCCGCTGGCAGTGCCTCCGAACGTTTTCAGTTTTTCCCCCTTGGAACGGACATGATCGTAATTCAGGAGGATGGTTTTGATCTTTCGATATTCGGCGCTATACAAGATGCGCAGAAAATAATCCATCGCCTGCACCCAGCCTTCCTTGCTGTCGCCAATCGATATTTTAACCATGCTGTTGTGCGAGAATTCAAGTGCTGTGCTGTCTTGACGGGTGCTCTTGGGAATCGGCGTGTAGGATTCGTGAATGATTTCAATGTCCGAGCGTACAGAAGGCAGTTTTTCGACATCGGACTTTAGAATTCGGACCCCGACGCCACTCCCTACCATTAAAAGGTAGAAAATGTCGCGAAAGGCAGAGAAACTGTCAATCACCTGAAAGGAACAATTGAAATTCGACATGGGGTAGTGCTCGGATACCTCGGTGGAACCAACCCAAAATGTCCGTCCTGATAAAAACTGCTTAAGCCCAAATATATTGCGGTACAGTTCTTCGGCTTCGCTTCGTGAAGTCGGCACGAGGCTACAATTGTATTCCACCGCACGACGCACGGTTTCCCACCAGTACTCTCTTCTTTGCGCTTCCGGTATCCAGCGCGAATAGGTTCGATAATAGACAAAACTGCCGAGTTGGTTCATGGGCGAAGACGCATGTTTGTAGCGACTGATAAAATCATCACTGATGATTCGTCCGTCACGGCGTTTTCTTGCGTCGCGTGTTTTATCTCTTTCGTAACGATAAATAATGAATTTCTTTGCAGCATCTTTGTGACCGCTGTCCATCAGATAATCTTCGACAAGATCCTGAATATCTTCGACATTTACATCGCGAACGCGTTTTTCGAGCTGCTTTTCTATCTCGGAGACGATGCGCTCTGCCAACGAAGAATCGATGCCATCGGTGGTTTCATTCATGGCATTTTCGATGGCGGTTCGAATCTTTACGTTGTTGAAGTTGACAATGCTTCCATCTCTTTTTACAACTTTTATCATCTTACATACCTCTATATAGTGTGGATTTCTGCTTACCTCGCACATTATATGGTATATATGTGGAGATGACAAGCGACATTTTAATCGTGCCTGTATAGGGGCAACTTGACGGTGTCGTTATTTGCTCCATTGCGGTTCATGAGTTTCAAGTGATATAATTTCTGGGTAATACGGACCTAACACAGTAAGTTCGTTGGAAGCGAAAAAGAAAAAGGAAGAGGAAGAAACATTGGGACAGACACTGACGTATAAATTATTGGAAAACCACTTGGTTTCCGGTGCACTTACACCCGGATCCGAGATTACGATTCGTATCGATCAAACCCTCACGCAGGACAGCACCGGGACAATGGTGTACTTACAGCTTGAGGCGATGGACGTGGAAAAGGTTCAGACTGAGATTTCTGTTGCCTATATCGATCATAATACCCTCCAGACGGGGTTCGAGAATGCAGACGATCATGCTTTTATCGAAAGTGTCGCAAAACGTCACGGTGTTGTTTTTTCTAAGCCGGGCGGAGGTATTTGTCATCAGGTTCATCTCGAAAATTACGGTGTGCCGGGCAAAACACTGCTTGGATCGGACAGCCATACCCCGACCGGCGGTGGACTTGGCATGATTGCAATCGGTGCCGGAGGTCTTGACGTTGCAATGGCGATGGCGAAAGGTACCTATAGCGTTACGGCACCCAAGGTTCTCGGGGTCAACCTCCGTGGCAGTCTTCGTCCGTGGGCGTCCGCAAAGGATGTGATTCTTCATGTATTGCGTGAGCTTTCCGTCAAAGGCGGGGTCGGGCGAATTGTTGAGTATTTCGGCGAAGGGGTGAAAACCCTCTCCGTGACAGATCGGGCGACGATTACGAATATGGGTGCCGAGCTTGGCGCGACCACATCGGTGTTCCCGAGCGATGAGAACACAAAGGCGTATCTTACAGCACAAGGTCGGGCGGATGTCTATGTGGCGCTCGAGGCAGATGTGGATGCGGTATATGATGAAGTGCTAGATGTAAATCTATCCGACTTGACACCTCTGGCAGCGATGCCGCATAGTCCGGACAATGTATCGGAGATTTCGAAACTGTCGGGAATAAAAGTAGATCAGGTGGCGATCGGAAGTTGTACGAATTCATCCTATTCAGATCTGATGAAAGTTGCCGCCATTTTAAAAGACCGTACGGTGCATCCGGAAGTGAGTTTTGTGATTGCCCCGGGTTCGGCAAAAATTCTTTCGAAACTCGCGGAGAACGGTGCCTTGAAATCTCTTATCGATGCGGGCGCACGAATTTTGGAAAACGCTTGCGGTCCTTGTATCGGTATGGGGCAGTCTCCGAAAAGCGGGGCGGTATCGCTTCGAACGTTTAACCGAAACTTCAAAGGACGCAGCGGAACACAGGATGCAGAGGTTTATCTTGTCAGCCCGGAAACGGCAGCGCTGTCTGCGCTTACCGGATACATCACAGATGGCATGCAGGACGGTGCAAACCTGGGCATTGAGTTACCGCATATCCCCGACGAGACCTTTGTGCCGAAATCAAGTTTTTCTGTTTTCTCGGAAGAAACAAACACTTCGAATACCGAGGTGGTTATGGGACCGAATATCAAACCGTTCCCTCGCAACGTAGCACTTGGCGATACGCTCTCGGGGGAAGTTGTGTTGCAAGTGGGCGATCATGTTACGACCGACGACATCATGCCTTCGGATAGCAGACTTTTGCCGTACCGATCGAATGTTCCGTATCTTTCCAATTTCTGTTTTGAGAAGATCGATGGGGCATTCCCGGAAAGAGCGAGGAATGCAGATGGCGGTGTCATTGTTGCAGGGGACAATTATGGGCAGGGTTCCAGTCGAGAACATGCCGCGCTTGCGCCACTTCAACTTGGGATTCGATTTGTGATCGCGAAATCGTTTGCGCGTATACACCGATCGAATTTAATTAACAGTGGAATTTTACCGCTTGTCTTTGAAAACGGTGATGATTACGATAGAATTGCCCTCGGTGCGAAACTCGTTATTGATGACGCAAGGAAACAGCTTGACGCATCTTCGATTACCGTTCGAAACGAAAATTCCGGGGATACGTTTGTTGTAACGGGTGGTTTTTCAAAGCTTGAAAAGAAGATGATTCTTGCCGGCGGGAAAATCAATCAAACCCGCGAAGACGCATGAAATGGAGGAGGAAATGACAGCAGAACGCTTGGATTTTTCAGAACAACAGGGAAAAGAAACCTATCGACATACAGCTTCTCATATCATGGCGCAGGCGGTAAAACGTCTTTGGCCGGAGGCACAACTTGCAATTGGTCCTGCGATTCAAGATGGATTTTATTATGATTTCGATTTGGAACATCGAATTTCAGAAGAAGATTTACAGACGATCCAGAAAGAGATGAAAAAAATCATCAAAGCAAACGAGGCTCTCGAACCCTTTGAGCTTTCACGAGCGGATGCCCTGCGCTGGGCGGAAGACAACAATGAAACCTATAAGAAGGAACTCATTGATGCACTACCGGAAGGTGAACGCATCTCTTTTTACAAACAAGGAGATTTTGTAGACCTGTGTAAAGGTCCGCATCTTGACTCAACAGGACAGGCAGGTGCTGTCAAGTTGTTGTCTGTTGCAGGTGCATATTGGCGCGGTGACGAAAAAAACAAAATGCTCCAGCGAATTTACGGAACCTCCTTCCCTACGAAAGAAGAGTTGAAAGTCTATTTGGATCGCATTGAAGAGGCGAAAAAGCGAGATCATCGTAAGATTGGCAAGGAAATGGACATCTTCACGATTCTCGAAGACGGACCGGGTTTTCCGTTTTTCCTTCCCAATGGCATGATCCTTCGCAATGAACTCGAAGCTTTCTGGCGGCAGGAACATGCGAAACGAGGATACACAGAGATTCGGACGCCACTCATTCTGAATGAAGCGTTATGGCATACATCGGGACATTGGGATCATTACAAAGAAAATATGTACTTCACAAAAATTGATGATGTCGATTATGCTGTTAAGCCGATGAACTGTCCCGGGGCGATGCTTACATACAAACGAAAGCTATATAGTTACCGCGATTTACCGGTTCGACTTGCTGAAATGGGGCAGGTGCATCGCCATGAGCTTTCCGGCGCATTGCATGGTCTTCTTCGTGTCCGCACTTTCACACAGGACGACGCACACATTTTTATGCTTCCGGAACAGGCGGAAGACGAGATTATAAAGGTAATAGAGTTGACAGACTTCTTTTACAAACTCTTTGGGTTCGAATACCACATCGAAATATCGACGAAGCCGGAAAAATCTATGGGGACACAAGAAGATTGGGATCGTGCACAAGCAGCGCTCGAATCTGCCGTGAAACGCTTAGGGCTTCCCTATATTATCAATGAAGGCGACGGCGCTTTTTATGGACCCAAGATTGACTTTCATTTGGAAGACAGCCTGGGACGCACATGGCAGTGCGGAACGATTCAGCTCGATTTCCAAATGCCGCAACGTTTCGACGTAACCTATGTGGGCAAAGACGGCGATAAGCATATACCATACTTAATCCATCGTGTCGTCTTCGGCTCAATCGAACGCTTTATCGGAATTCTCACAGAGCATTTTGCCGGAAAGTTCCCTCTTTGGTTGGCACCGGTTCAAGTAAAAATCTTGACAATCACGGAAAGTTTTAACGATTATGCCTATGCGTTGATGAATCGCATGGCGGAGGAAGGTTTGCGTGTTGAAGTAGACGGAAGAAACGAAAAAATCGGTTACAAAATTCGCCAGGCGCGCAACGCACGTGATTCATACATTCTTGTGATTGGGGAGAAGGAAGTGTCAAGCAATGTCATTCCCGTACGTTCATCCAAGGAAGGCGAATTGGGGGAAATGACGATAGACGCTTTTATCGACAAGTGTAAGACGGAAATTCGAAGCAAGGCACTTTAGTTTTTGCAGGGAGGGCTCATGGACAATTACAACTACCAAAATAACGACGTACATTATAACGCGAGCGGAGGGGCGTCTGTGTCAATACCGCCGACACCGTACAAGAAGCAGAGTGGGGGGAAGACAGCGATCCTCGTCATCTCCATCATTGTTGGAGTGCTTGTATTGATGGCCATTGCCGGATCCCTGTTTCGAAACTGGCTCTCCACTTCGACGCCTACGGTTTCTCGTCCTGCAGAGGATTATCTTGCACGCCTCTATGTGGTCGGAGAAATTGCAGCGACAGACGATCCGTATACTTCATCGGCCGAAACATATCATCACAGCTTTACGATTCAAAGCATTGATGAATTGATGAGTGACGAAAACAACAAAGGACTTTTGCTCTATGTGGATACACCGGGCGGAACGGTTTACGAGAGTGACGCGCTCTATTTGAAACTTGAGCAGTATAAAGAAGAGACAGGGCGACCGGTTTACGTGTATATGGGTTCCATGGCGGCATCCGGTGGGTATTATGTTTCTGCAGGTGCAGAGAAGATCTACGCGAATCGCAATACGTGGACGGGTTCCATCGGCGTGATCATTGGAACGCTGTTTGATGTGTCGGAGTTCTTGGAGAATTACGGCATCAAGACAACGGATATTACCTCAGGGGCAAACAAGAACATGGGCAGTTATTATGAATCCATGACAGAGGAACAACGACAGATTTTTCAAAGCCTCGTCGATGAATCTTATGATCAGTTTGTCGGAATTGTTGCCGAGGGACGTGGCATGACAGATGCGGAAGTTCGAGAAATTGCGGATGGTCGGATTTATACGGCAAAGCAGGCTGTGGCAAACGGGTTGATTGACGAGATTGCTTCACAGGAAGAAGCACTTTCGGAAATTCTGGATGCGCTTGGCAATACCAATATGCGTGTATATGATATGGAATTTGCGCCTACGGAGGTCGGTATCTTCGACTTGCTGATGAAGACAGAAGTACCAAGCCCAAAGGGAAGTTCAAATGGAAATATGCCTTCGGATGTGGCGGCGATTTTAGAACTCATGCGTCAAGATGGGGACGTGCCCATCAAATATATGTATGTAGGGTAAGCGAAAGGCGAGTTCTCGGCATCCACTCTTAATCAAAAAGAAATAAAGCCTGTTAACGTAATACCTTGACAGGCGATCCGGACAGTGATAAGCTATCCATGGAATTCCTCGAGTCATTGGCATTTCCATGGATTTAGTACTGCT
>JAITTH010000021.1 GCA_031287295.1 Eubacteriales Family XIII. Incertae Sedis bacterium | reverse complement strand
TATCGTCAATGCCTATCTTGAACTGGCGGAGAGCCGTGCCAAACGGCATATTCCTATGACGATGGAAGATTGGTCCAATCGGCTTGATATTTTCTTGCAAGCAGACGATCGAGAGTTGCTAAAGGACGCAGGAAAGATAAACGTGGAAATAGCCAAAGAGCACGCCGAGGGTGAGTTTGAAAAATATCGCATACGCCAAGAGCTGATTTTTGAAAACGACTTTGATAAGGAACTGAAAATGCTTGAAAGCCAAGTTGACACAAAATGATTTCTTTACCACTTCCACGCCACCCACGTAAATACGATAACCAAGTGAATAAACACCCCCGAGATGATTTTGCAGCTACTTCGTAGTTGCCGTTCTTCGCCGACCTTATGGTCGGCTTGACCCGCTCGCTACGTAAAGATTCGCTGAATCTTTACGCTTCACGCTCGCGCATTTGCATGTTCGAATCATTTCAATTGGAGAGCAATAGAGAAGAGAGGCACCTACGGCACCTCTCTTCTCTATTGGCACCCCCGAGATGATTTTGCAGCTACTTCGTATCTGCCGTTCTTCGCCGACCTTATGGTCGGCTTGAACCGCTCGCTACGTAAAGATTCGCTGAATCTTTACGCTTCACGCTCGCGCATTTGCATGTTCGAATCATTTCAATTGGAGAGTAATAGAGAAGAGAGGCACCTACGGCACCTCTCTTCTCTATTGGCACCCCCGAGATGATTCGAACATCCGACGCACGGTTTAGGAAACCGACGCTCTATCCTCTGAGCTACGGGGGCTTATCGTTCCTTATTATACTCGATTGAATCTTTGCAGACAAGGTTTCGTATTGACAGGAATCGTTGCCCTTGAATGAAAAGTTAAGTTCCGGTTGGCGCGTGTAAGTGGAACTTAGTATTGCACTAAGTTCCGCCGGGGTCTGGGGTTTCCCCAGCGTGGGTTTGGGAGCGGAGCTCCCATTTCAGATTGGACGGGAGGCATAGCCTCCCGCTCCTTGCCCTTTGAAAGGAAACCACTCACTGCACTCGTGCCTTTGCTTCTATATAATTACCTTACATATCCATGCTTCGGTTGTCGGCGCAAACGGAAGGAGAGTAAAGTGAAAAAACAACCGAATGGAACACATTTAACGTTATCGGATAGAACTATGATTGAGACATCGCTCACCAAGGGGCTGTCCTTCACGGAGATTGGCAGGCTTCTTTGTAAAGATCCAACGACGATATCGAAAGAAATTCGTAAGCACCGGATTTGGAAAGAGAAGTCGCTTTTTGGTGTCGAAAATCCTTGTTCTCATGTCAGGGATTGCAATCGGAAGAATATGTGTAAAAATCAATGTGAGGTTTTGTGTAAACGTAAGGCAAAGTGCAATTGCTTCAGAAAGTGTGCACACTTTGAAAGACGTAGTTGCCCTACTGTTATGAGAGCTCCCTATGTCTGTAATGCTTGTGAAAAGAAAGGCGGTTGCAGACGAGACAAATATTACTACAGAGCTCAAATTTCTTACGATGAATACCGAGAAGAGCTTGTTTCTGCAAGAGCAGGCATCAATCTTGATCAGGAAGAGCTGTACAAGGTTGATGCGCTCCTCTCTCCTCTCATCAAAGCCGGTCAACCCATTTCTCATATCTACGCGTATAGGGGGCACGAAATCCCCTTTTGCAAAAGAACACTCTACAACCATGTCGCAAACCATGTTCTCAGCGTCAAAAGCCATGATTTGGCACGTAAGGTTAGATACAAGCCAAGGAAAAAGCATAAACAACCCGCCAAGGATAGAGCCTACCGTATTGGACGCACATTCTCGGACTTCGGTAGATTCATGGCGCTCAATCCCGATGTTCGCATTGTGGAAATGGATACCGTAATTGGAGCACAGTCTGCAAGCAGCAATGTTCTACTCACCATGCTTTTCAGATGGCTGAATTTGATGCTCGTCTTCCTCATGCCCGACAAAAGCCAGGACTCTGTTAAAGCTGTATTCGACAAGCTCATAAAAGATTTGGGCAGCGAAACCTTTAAAGAAATCTTCCCGTTATTTCTTACTGACAACGGCTCAGAATTCATGAATTGGCAGGACTACCTAACAGATGAGCATGGGGAGCTTCTCTCCGAGATCTTTTTCTGTGATGCCAACGCATCCTACCAGAAAGGGCGGATTGAAAAGAACCATGAGTATCTTAGGTATATCCTCCCAAAGGGCACATCCTTTGAAAATTTGACTGATGAAAAGGTCATCTTGATTATGAACCACATCAATTCAACAGCGAGGCCCAGTCTTGGCGGCGAAACGCCAATGGGACTGAGCCTCAAGCTGTTACCCACAGAGTTCTTTGTGATGCTTGGACTTAAAGGTGTCAAGCCAGAAAAAGTCCAACTTACTCCGTCACTCATTAAGACTCTGTAAGAAAGTTATACCACAAATTGTGCCGCAACCGAGCATATTCTCAGGCGGAACTTAGTCTTGCATTCACACAGGCTTCCGTCTATTTGCTATACAAAAAAAACGACTCGTTCCCAATCTCACCACCTTTTTACCTTGAAATCTGACAAAAAGAAAGAGAAAAGCTCTTGAAATGTGGACTTTTCTCTTGCACACCGGAATTTACTTTTTCACGGAACTTACTTTTTCATTCAACCCAAAATATTTGACAAAATGTATCAGCGTAGGCTAAGATTATTTCTGTTACGGAGGCATAGCTCAGTTGGTTAGATCACTTGCTCGACAAGCAAGGGGCCGCTGGTTCGAGTCCAGCTGTCTCCACCAAAATCTATTTGAAAAGTGTTGAGATTTCAACACTTTTCGTGCGTCTTGGGGTTGAAGTCTTAAAATGTATCCCCTTTCGCTTATAGAATCTTCTTCAGCAACGGTATCTTCCGGAAGATAAATTGCGCAGCAGCATAAGATAGTGGCAAACCAACAGCAGTCGTAAGCACCCATTTCACAAGCGGCTGGATATCGAGCGGACGCGCCAAAAGCGCTAATCCGATGAGAATCTGTAGATGGAACATATACACACCAAATGAATTGTCCGACATCCACGTACCAAATTTGCCTTGATGATTGAGCTTTTCCTTGAAGACGCCGAGTAGTCCAATCGACATGACAATCGCAAGCGTTGCCTCCCAAACGGTAAAGAGCGCGCTGCTCAGATTCATGCCACCAAAGAAGTTCCTCTCACCGCTGAGCTCACCACCTACCAACATAATCACAACCCAGGCGATAAGTCCCAAAACGATACCGCAGATCAAACAGGTACGCCCCAATTTATAGGTTATTTTATCTAAGAAGTTGCCACGACTCGCCACAACACCAATGATAAAAAACGCGATATAGGCAGGGAAGAAGCAGACCGACAGCCCCCAGATGTAAGTCCCGATGGGATAGGCCAAACGGATAACAAATGCACTTCCCGCAAGGATGAGAATCAACACAACAATGGCAGGAACGGACAATTTCAGGTCGTATTTCTGAGGAATTTTACCACCGATTTTTCGCACCAGTGCATAGACGAGCGAGAAAATGAAGAGAACCATCACGAACCACATGACATTGCTTCCCGTGACAAATTGTTTTATGAATTCAAATACACCCTTTTCCGGGGCAAACCATCTTTGCCCAAGCTCAACATACTGTTGAAACGGCGTAATCACGGCCATCGTAACAACTGCGGGAATCATTAATTGCAAACATCGCGCTTTTACGAAGGGTCCGAATCCTTTGCGATTGTAGCTATTTTCAATGAAATATCCGGCGAGGAAGAACAACAATGCCATATCATAACTTTGGCAGAAAGTCAGGAAAAATCCAAACACTGCGACAGAGGGGATATCCAATTGCATCGGTGGCAATGCCGGGAGCAGAGCCAAACCCAAACCGCTGTATATGGATGCAACATGCTGCACCACCACAAAAACAATTACGAACACGCGCAAATTGTCCATATAATATAGACGTTTGTTTCCCATAATTCCTTGCCCCTTTTCTATAGAAAGACTATATAACCTGTACATCCTATCATAAAATATGATATCATTCATGGAATATTCGTCCAAAATAGGGGTTACTTGATGACTGAATTGACAAATAAATTCGACAAAATCAAAACGGTAGAAGAAGCAATGTCGCATATCGTTGATGGCATGACCATTATGGTTGCAGGCTTTGTCGGCGTTGGATCATCTTATCGCCTTCTATCGGAAATTCTCGAGAAAAATGTAAAAGACCTCACCCTAATCTCCGTGGACGCGGGAGACCCGATTGTGGGACCGAATCATATCATCAAAAACGGTCAGGTGAAAAAGCTCATCACAAGCCACATCGGCGCATCGACGGCAACGAAGGAACTCTATAACGCAGGAAAATTGGAAATCGAGTTTTCGCCACAGGGCACACTTGCCGAACGCATTCGCGCAGGAGGGGTTGGAATACCTGGATTTCTGACGGAACTTGGCATGGGAACCACTGTCGAAGAAGGCAAACAAAAAGTCGTTTTAAACAGCAAAGAATACCTGCTTGAAACTGCACTTCGGGCAGATGTTGCGATAATCCTCGCGCAAAAAGCCGATGAATTTGGCAATCTTGTTTTCAGCAAGACGGCACGCGGGCTGAATCCGCTCATGGCAAGAGCAGCCGACATCACCATCGTCGATGCAAAGGAAATTGTCCCCATCGGCGACATTGATCCGGAGCTGGTCATTACGCCGGGTGTGTACGTTGACATCATCGTTCAAGGAGGGAGTGACTGGCCATGGCCTTGGGAATGAAAGATTTGATGGCAATGAGAGCTGCGGAGGAAATGTGGGATGGCGCCGTTGTGAATTTGGGGTTTGGCATTCCGCAACGCATCGCAAGCTTTGTCTCAAGCGAGCTTACCATATTCACTCATGCAGAAAACGGCGTACTTGGTGCAGGCGCGCGCGCAGAGATCGGGAAAGAGGACAAGGACCTCATCGATGCCGGTGGCGAGCCGATTACGGTTATTCCCGGCGCATCTTTTTTTGACAGCGCAGATTCTTTTGCACTCATACGCTCAGGCAAAATTGACATCTCTTTTCTCGGTGCACTTGAAATATCGGAGACCGGAGACCTTGCAAATTGGATGATTCCAGGAGGCAGCATCCCCGGAATGGGTGGCGCGATGGACTTGGCAAGACATGCAAAAAAGGTCATCGTCTTGACCACCCACACGAACAAGCGTGGTGAACCAAAACTGAAAAAATGCTGCGATCTGCCACTTACAGCCACAAGCTGCGTCTCGCGCATCATTACAGACATCGCAGTCATCGAGGTAACGCCGGACGGTTTTCTGCTGACGGAGATGTTCGATGGGCATGACGTCCGTGAAGTCCTTGAAAAGACCGACGCGGCGTTAAAAATCGCTGACAACATCCGCATCATCCAATATTAAATATTGGGAACCAAAGTGGTCTTGATTTCCATGCCCACTTGATATATTATTCGCTTATATCGTTCAAAGGTTGTGCAGGCACAAAAATAACAAAGAGAAATTGCGCAGGTAGTTTTGCGACTGCCAAGGCGCGCGAAGAGCGGCGGCGCAGAGTGTACTTTATGTACGTGAGCACCAACGATCGAGCAGCAACACAGGCAGGCACAAAAATAACAAACAAAAGTTGCGCAGGTAGTTTTGCGACTGCCAAGGCGCGCGAAGAGCGGCGGCGCGGAGCGTACTTTATGTACGTGAGCACCAACGATCGAGCAGCAACACAGGCAGGCACAAAAATAACAAGCAAATGCGGGGGCATAGTCTCAGTTGGTTAGAGCGCATGGATCACAACCATGAGGCCGCAGGTTCGAAT
>JAITTH010000162.1 GCA_031287295.1 Eubacteriales Family XIII. Incertae Sedis bacterium | reverse complement strand
AGAAGAAATCGAATTGACGCTGAAAGAATTCGAGTTGCTGCGATGCCTTTTGAAGAACAAGGGCATGGTCATGACGCGTGATGTGCTGCTCGATTGCGTTTGGGGCTACGATTACATCGGCGAGTCCAATGCCGTCGATGTCTATGTGCGATTTTTGCGCAGCAAGATTGATGAGAAATATGGGATTCGCCTCATTACAACCGTACGGGGTGTGGGTTACCGTATCTTGGAATGATCATGGCAAAACAAAATTCTTTCAACTACACAAAAGTCGCAGCGCATATCAACGCGCATGCCATCATCGCACAGGTGGTTTCGTTGATTCTGTTCAATTTCGTCTGTGTCATTTTTTACAGGCTGGGACTTTTTACGTTTCATGAGATCACGATTTGGAAGATTACATTTTCGGAAAATACCATTGCCTTTTTCTCGGCAGGTTTTGTGCTTTTGCTTGAGGCGATCATCATCATCCGATCCAGTGCGATCACGGGTGCATACATTCGTAAAAAACTTGCGCCACTTCAGGAACTGCTCTCGGCGACAGAAGCTTTTGCAGAAGCGTCCAGGTCTCCCTCCGGACGTTTTTCACCCGAGGCACTCAAAGAGCTCGCACGTGCACTTGACGCCGTAAACGCGTCACAACTTGACAGTCGCATCGCTGCTGAGACCGTTGCAGAAGAACTGCGTCCCCTCGCATCTGCCATCAATGAAATGCTTGAACGCATCGACGAGGCATACGGCGCGCAGAAGCGTTTTGTGTCGGATGCTTCTCATGAGCTTCGAACACCGATCGCTGTAATCCAAGGCTACGCCAACATGTTGTTGCGCTGGGGTAGTGAAGACCCGGACACACTGCGCGAGTCGATTGTCGCCATAAAAACCGAAGCCGAGGCAATGAAGCAGATGGTCAACCAGCTGCTATTCCTTGCAAGAGGTGACAACGAATCGATGAACATTGATTGGCAGGTCGTTTGCTTGACGGATGTGGTAAGGGAAGTCGTACGTGAAGAAACCATGATCGAAGAGGCACGCGCCTTTGATATAAGATGCAATGCAGATGAAAAGATATTTGTATTCGGCGACAGCGGTCTTCTGATACAGCTTGCCCGAATTCTGCTCGACAACGCCATCAAATATTCCGATGGCGATACCATCATAAAAGTAAAACTTACGGTGGACGGGTACGGTAAAATTCTCTTCACAGTTCGCGATGAAGGGAAAGGGATTCCCAAAGACGTCCTTCCCCACATCTTTGATCGCTTTGTGAGGGCAGACGATGCGAGGAATCGAAGCATAGGTGGCGCAGGTCTCGGCCTCTCCATCGCCAAGTGGATTGCAGAAAAACACGGTGGTCATATCGAGGTCGTCTCTGTTCCGGACATTGGAACGAAATTTACAGTCGTCTTGCCGGAGAGAACCGTTGCTTTGTAATGATTCTGGTCGTGAAGATTCTCCCCCTCTGCGGTTGCATGGTCGCCTGAAAAGCGTGTATAATGAATCAAATGGAGCAATTCGCAAAGAGGGTATCGTCTTCGAAGTAAAAAAGTACGCAATGCGTATTTCCATACGGGTAATATAAAGGGAAAAATGGGAGGAAATTATGAGCGAGATTGTTGTATTGACAGAAGAAACTTTTGATCAGGAAATCGCTTCAGGGGCGGTCGTCATTGATTTTTATGCGGATTGGTGCGGACCTTGTAAGATGATGGCGCCGATTTTTGATGAAGCCGCACTTACGTACGCGAATCGAATTAAATTTGCGAAGTTGAACATTGATGAATGCAGGCGAATCGCAATCGCAAACGGTGTGGTCAGCATTCCGACCTTGTTGTTTTATAAAGACGGTGCGCAGGTTGACCGGATTAGCGGTGTGCTAACCGGACAGCTGCTCAATGAGAAATTGGAGGCATTGTTGCAATAGGACCCCATGCATAGGAATTTGCTTGACAGCATTACGTGGGAAAATTTTCTAACGCTTGTCTATATCGTTGATATCATTATTGCGCTTACGATTATATTCCTTGAGAGAAAAAATCCGTCTTCTACGCTTGCGTGGATCATGGTTCTTTTCTTTTTGCCGGGCATCGGCATTCTCTTTTACTTCTTGTTTTCTCAAAATATTGCGCGAAGACGTATTTTTCGGCTATCCAAACGCGAACGTGAAGTGATGCAGGAAACGTTGCTGGAGCAGATTCGTAATGTTCGGCACGATCGTTTTGCTTACAGCAATTCAATCGAACCAAAATGGAAAGAACTTATCCTGCTCAATCAGAATTATGCACGTGCGATACTTCGTCAGGGGAACCGTATTTCCATCATGACAGACGGCGGACATATGTTGGATGCGCTCGTGAGGGATATTTCCGAAGCAAAGAGTAGCGTGGACGTTGAGTATTTTATTGTGAAAAATGATGCTACGGGCAGAAAGCTGATTGATGTGCTTACACAAAAAGCGCGTGAGGGTGTGCAGGTACGCCTGCTGCTCGATGCGATGGGAAGTCGTCAGTTGACCTACGACACGTTGGCTGCCTATGTCAAAGCGGGTGGGAAGTATGCTTTTTTCTTCCCTGCAAAAATTCGTTTTTTTAATTTGATGTTCAATTATCGGAATCACCGCAAGATCGTGGTCATTGACGGGGCGGTCGGTTATCTTGGTGGATTCAACATTGGTAATGAGTATCTGGGACGTAATAAAAAGTTCGGAAATTGGCGCGACACCCATATTCGTATAGAAGGCGATGGCATTCATGATCTTTCGATGCGGTTTGCTCTCGATTGGCGTTTTGCGGCAAAGGAAAAAATTCCGTTGGAAATCATTTACGAACAGGCGGAAGAACCTACAGGCATATCCGCGATGCAGATTGTGAGTTGCGGACCGGATTCTCATCGGGAAGAAGTGAAGCATGCCTATCTGAAAATGATTACGGAGGCAAACAAAAACATTTACATTCAAACACCTTATTTTATTCCGGACAGCAGCATTTACGATTCGCTCATCAATGCAGCGCTTTCCGGTGTAGATGTCCGCATCATGATTCCCTCGATTCCCGATCATATTTTTGTGTATTGGGCGACCTATTACTACTGCGGGCAACTCATTCGGTCAGGGGTAAAGGTTTACATTTATGACAACGGATTTCTCCATGCGAAGACGATGGTTGTGGATGGAGAAGTGTGTTCTGTTGGGTCTGCAAATTTCGATATTCGCAGCTTCCGATTGAACTTCGAGACGAATGCATTCATCTACGACGAGACGGAGGCCAATAAACTGGAATCGCTTTACATGCAGGATATGGAAGACTGTCACGAACTTACCCGCGCGTTGTACGCAAAGCGTTCGTATTGGATTCGCTTTAAGGAAGGCATTGCAAAACTCATATCGGATTTGCTTTAGAAAGGACGTCGGAAAAGTTATGGCGCAGTTATTTTTTAGATACAGCACGATGAATGCAGGCAAAACGCTTGACCTCATCAAAATAGCCTATAATTATATGGAGCGCGGAAAAAGACCTCTCATTCTCATTCCGCATGTGGACAACCGTTATGGGGCAGGGAAGGTTGTTTCGAAGGCAGGGGCAGAAATGCCGGCACTTACGGTCGAAGACGAAACAAATTTGCTTTCGTTTTTCATTGAAGAAAATGAAAAGCATCCGGTCGATTGTGTGTTGATTGACGAAGGACAATTTCTGAAAAAACAGCAGGTACTTGAGCTGACGGAAATTGTCGATAGTTTAAATACACCGGTTATCGTCTATGGACTGAAAAATGATTTTAAGAACGATTTGTTTGAAGGTGCCCTGAATCTTCTGATCTATGCGGACAAGATTGAAGAGATCAAAACAATTTGCTGGTGCGGGCGAAAGGCAACGATGGTTGCGCGTGTGATCGACGGGAAATTTGTGCGCAACGGAGAGCAGATCATGGTGGGCGGAAACGAGCTGTATGTCTCGTTATGCCGAAAGCATTACAACGATGGACGCCTCGGAGAAGAGCATACAAGACCTTCGAGCCATCTGCACGCCGGGGCAGAGACCAAGCTGTACCATGCGGAGGAATAGATGAGGCAAAGAAAATGATGTCGATGTGCGATACATGCTCATGGAGCGAAAAGGAGCCTTTCATTGACGGGAAAAACTTGACGACACAACGCCCCAAGATCCTTGTCCATAGTTGTTGCGGACCATGTAGCACGGCTGTGGTTGAACGTCTTTCGCAGCGATATGCGGTCACTTTGTTTTTCTTTAATCCAAACGTTACCGATGAGGATGAATATCGAAAACGTCTCGAAGCTCAGCGCAGTTTCGTGAAAAGATATAACGCGTCAAGTGTTTCTCCTGACAACATTCATTTGGTTGTTGGTTCTTATGAACCCATGCAGTTCTTGGATCGCGTCCGGGGATATGAGGACGATGCGGAGGGTGGTATGCGTTGCTGTCTCTGCTTTCGGATGCGTCTTGAACGTACGGCTGAGTATGCGGCATTGCATGGATATCCCGTTTTTACAACGACGCTTAGCGTAAGTCCGCACAAAGATTATGATGCAATCACAAAAATCGGAACAGAGCTTGCTCTGCGGTACGGTGTTTCTTACCTTTCCGAAAATTTCAAAAAACAGAACGGATTCCTAAGATCGACAGAGCTTGCGCAAGCGTATGAGCTTTACAGACAGAATTACTGTGGCTGCTCATTTTCAAAACGATAGAATGTATAGAGGTTAGTGAATGAAATATGTCGATGTCATCATCGATGCCAAAAGTGATCACGTCGATACGCTCTTTACGTACACGAGTGAAAACGATGAAATAGGGGAAGGCAGAAAAGTTTCGATTCCCTTTTCCGGCGGAAAACTTCGGGGAGGTTATGTGCTTGCTGTCAACGATTTGCCCCCGGAAGCGTTAAGCGGGAAAACAGTCAAATCCATTGTGGAAGAAAACGAGGAGGAATCGCTTCCTTCGGACGCAGTCTCCATCGCGATGTGGATGCGGCGCCGATATTTTTGTCGGACCTTTGATGCGCTTCGTTGTTTTGCGCCGTCCGGTACGGTGTCGAAGCGGGGCAAAAAACGCGTTCCGAAAAGCCCGGAGTTTCCGGCGTACACGCGGAACGGTGAAACAGATGCGCCAAACGAGACCTTTCCGGTACCGGATCTGACGGAAGAGCAGGCGGCAGCGTTTGCCGAGGTTCTTCCCTTCATTGCGCAAAAGAAATTTGCATCGTTTTTATTGCATGGGGTCACAGGAAGTGGCAAGACCGAACTTTACATGCGTCTTTGCGCGGAGGCGATGTCTCGTGGAAGGAAAGCGATTGTGCTTGTTCCGGAAATTAGCCTAACACCGCAAATGATTGCGCGTTTTATGATGCGTTTCGGCGAAGAGCGTGTGGCAACCTTGCACAGTAAACTTTCTCAGGGCGAACGCTTCGATGAGTGGATACGCATCAAAGAAGGCAGGGCAGACGTCGTGATCGGTGCGCGCTCGGCCGTTTTTGCGCCCTTTGAAAACATCGGAGCAATCATCGTTGATGAGGAGCATGAGACGACCTATAAATCCGACATGACGCCGAAATATGACACGATTGAGGTTGCGTTAAAAAGAGCGACAAGGCACAATGCGGTAGTTTTGTTGGGGAGTGCAACGCCTTCCGTCGTTTCGAATTACAGAGCGCAGAATGGACTCTACCGGAAGCTGCAATTAACGAAGCGATACAATACATCGCAGATGCCTGAAATTCGCATTGCCGATATGCGGACGGAACTGGCAAACGGAAATCGAAGCATCTATAGTGTGCTCTTACACAGCGGTATCTCCAAGGCACTTTCGGACGGTGGGCAGGCGATTCTTTTTTTAAACCGCCGAGGGTACAGCCCCTTTGTGGTTTGCCGCGAATGTGGCTACACCTTCCGCTGCCCCGAATGCGGGCTCACTTACACCTGGCATAAAAAAGAATCCAGACTGGTCTGTCACTTCTGCGGGCATTCGGCGAAATTACCGGAACAGTGCCCCGACTGTGGCGGTGCGCATTTGCGTCATTTTGGCATCGGTACGGAAAAAGCGGAAGAGCTTACAAGAGAGGCCTTCCCGGATGCGCGAATTGTTAGGCTCGATTTGGACACGAGTGGGGGCAAGGGCAGTGGTGAGCGTATTTTGAACGATTTTGCAAATCGCAAAGCAGACATCCTAATCGGAACGCAAATGGTCGCGAAGGGACTCGATTTTACCGGCGTGCGAATCGTTGGCATTCTGGCGGCAGACATCGGACTAAACATTGCAGATTTCCGCTCGGCGGAGCGCACCTTCCAGTTGATTACACAGGCTGCGGGACGTGCGGGTCGGGGAGAGGAACGCGGAGAAGTGGTGGTTCAGACCTATTCTCCGGATCATTATGCAATACAATTGGCGACCGAGTATAACTATAACAAGTTTTATGACAACGAACTATTGCTGCGCAGAACCATGGAATATCCTCCTTTCTCCGACATCGCCCAAATCACATCGCTTTCGGAAGATGCAAACGTTGCCTATAACGGCGCGGAAGCCTTTCGCAAAGCATTTCTGGAGACCGCAGGAAAAGAAGCGGAACCCTACGTATTGGGACCGCAACCGGCCGTAATCGCAAAACTCGGGAAGGATTACCGTTGGAGGCTTTACGTGAAAATGGTTTCACACAGACGCGGCATCGATGCGCAAATACTGGGAGATCTGCGCAGAAATTTCAACACGGCAAGAAACGATTTTCATATTATAATAGATGTAAATCCTTTTTCACTGATATAGTATCTGTTTTGCAAGGAGAAATAGATGGCACTAAGAACAATTGTACTCAAAAACGATCCGATCCTGCGCAAAAAATCCCGTGCGGTTGTGGATTTTGATGCGCGGTTGCACGTCCTTCTTGACGATATGTGGGAGACGTTGCGTAAGGCGAACGGTCTTGGTCTTGCTGCGCCACAGGTGGGAACGCTTCGTCGCGTTGTGATTATTGATGTGGGTCCGGAGCCCGCAGAGGCAAAGACACGTCCCATGCATGCGGACCACGAAAAAGCGTGTTATGAGATCATCAACCCGGAGATTTTGGAAACAAGAGGAGAAATCGAATCGCAGGAGGGATGCCTCTCCATTCCGGGATATTCGGGAATGGTCAAACGTCCCGCGTGGGTGAAAATTTCCGCGCAAGATCGAAACGGGACTCCCTTCCTATTAGAAGGCGAAGGAATGTTAGCGAAGGCGATATTTCACGAGACCGATCACTTGGACGGCATCTTGTACACCGACCTCGCGACCGACTTGGAGAAGGTCGAATAGATGACAGAGCAAGCGTCCTTGCGCATTGTTTATATGGGGACACCGGATTTTGCCTGTCCCGCATTACGTGCGCTTTATGAAGCCGGGCATGAGATCGTCCTGGTTACCTCGCAGCCGGATCGTCCGAGCGGAAGAGGCAAGAAGGAACAACCAACGCCCGTGAAGAAATTGTCCCTGGAATTGGGGCTGCCCATCGAGCAACCTGCTCAAATACGAGGGAATTCGGAATATGAAGAGTATGTGAAGAGCCTTGCGCCGGACTTGCTCGTTGTTGCCGCCTATGGTAAAATCCTTCCATTGGAATTGCTCCGATTGCCACGTTTGGGCTGTGTGAACATTCACGCCTCGTTGCTTCCCAGGTATCGCGGTGCTGCGCCAATTCAACGTGCCATAGAGGCGGGGGATTCCGTTTCCGGAATCACGCTCATGTATATGGCAGAGGCACTGGATGCCGGTGATATCATCTTACAGGAAACGGTTGATATTACAGGATTCACAGCGGGAGAGGCGACCGAGGTTCTGTCTCGTATCGGTGCCGACTTGTTGATTCGTACCCTTCCGGCAATCGCAGACGGAAGCGCAGGGCGCGTTCCGCAAAACCATAAAGACGCAACCTACGCTCCCATGATTGAGAAATCGGAAGGACGCATTTGTTTCGAACGCAGACCGGAAGAAATCGTCAGAAAGATATTGGCAATGAATCCGTCTCCCGGAGCGTTTGTGCTACTGGATGGGAATCCAATTAAGGTTCGTGCGGCGCACGTGGGCGAGCAGAAAAGCACAAAAGACCGGTCTTCGGGCTGCGTTGTAAGTGCTACAGATGCCGGCGTCGCGGTACAGGCGATGGACGGGATCGTCGTGTTCGATGTATTGCAAGCACCGGGGAAGAAGGCACTTGCCGCGGCAGAATTCCTGCGGGGCAGACGAATCATGCCCGGCACAATTTTCGAAAATGAAGGAAAATAGTCTCTGCATGGATGAAAACAGGAAAATCGCTTTTTTAATTCTTCGCGGCGTTGAAGAGAAGCAAGCCTTCTCCGATGTCTACGCGAACAGTCTTATCGAAAAATCGAAACCGGATTCGCCATCTTTTATTCGAGAGCTTTCTTATGGTGTTCTTCGCGAAAAATACTATTTGGACTACCTGATCGGACGTTATATCAAGACGCCGGTAGAGAAGTTGCCGATTTCCGATCGGCAATTGCTTCGCATGGGGTTTTATCAGATTCTATTTATGGGCTCCGTTCCGGATTATGCGGCGGTGAATGAAACCGTCGTGCTTGCTGCGCATTTCGCAAAAGGTCGGAAAGGCTTTATCAATGCGGTGCTGCGAAATTATCTTAGAACCACAGACAAAAGACCCATGCCCGATCGCGCAGCAGACGAAATTGCCTATTTTTCAATTCGCTACAGCTATGCGCCTTGGATTGTACGGGCTTTGCTGGCGGAATATGGTTCGGATCGTTTGGAATCCATCCTGACGGCAGGAAACGAATACCCGTCGGTGACTTTACGCGTCAATAAGCTCCGCACAAATCGCGAAAAACTCAAACTTCATCTCGCAGAAAACGGATACGAGGTGGAGGAGAATGCACGTTTCGAAAACATGATACGGCTCAAAGGACGGAGCATACCAATGGGCGATCTGTACCGGAGCGGTATGTATTCCATACAGAGTGAGGCGTCACTTGCCGCTGCGACTGCTGTCGATGCGCAGCCGGAAGAAACGGTTGTCGATGTCTGTGCCGCACCGGGAGGAAAAACCATGGCGATGGCTGAATCCATGAAAAACTGTGGTAAAATTGTTGCAATGGATCTCTATCAAAACAAACTAAACAAAATTGAGACGCAGTCGTCTCGTCTTGGCGTAAGTATTGTGGAAGTGAAGGCACACAATTCGGAAACTCCGGATCCTTCGTTTATCGGGAAGGCAGATCGCGTTCTTGCCGATGTGCCTTGTTCGGGGCTTGGCACCGTGCAGAAAAAACCGGAAATCAAATATCGAGAATGGGATGAGAGGATGGAATCTTTGCCCGAAAGGCAATTAAAGATACTGTCTTCTTCTTCTTTATATGTACGTACGGGCGGAGTTCTAGTATACTCAACCTGTACCATCTTGGCACGCGAGAATCAGAATGTCACAAATCGATTCATCGAAAGCAATCGGGATTTCGAAAAGACAGAAGAACGTTTGCTGTTGCCGGATACAGATAGAACAGACGGATTTTATTATTGCAAAATGCGACGACGTTTGTCGGCAAAAATCAATTGAAACGATTGGGGATGTAGATGCTCAAGTTCGGATTCAGAACAGATATCGGGAAAGTACGACGCGACAATGAAGATGCCTTGCTTGTATTGCCGCGCGCGAATTTATTTGTTGTTGCCGATGGCGTGGGCGGTGCAAATTCAGGAGAAGTGGCGAGCCGTAAAGCCGTTCACAGCATCGAAACGTTTTTTAAGGCAAACCCGATCGGTGCGGCAGACAACCTCGAAGGTAAATACAGGAATAACTGGTTTCGAAGCTATTTCTTGCGTTGCTTCCGTAAGGTAAACAACGAGATTTTGTCGATGGCGCATCACAAGCCACAACTCAGCGGAATGGCGACCACTGCCGTATCTGCGTACATGGATGGTGGTAAGCTTTACATCACAAATGTTGGAGACAGTCGTGCCTATATCGTTCGGGATGGTGAGATAATGCAGCTCACAGAGGACCATACGTACATCAACAAGTTGATTCATGCGGGAACTTTGTCTCTTGCAGAAGCGGCAATGCATCCGAACAAAAATGTCATCACCCGTGCCCTTGGCGCGGAAGGTGCCGTTGAGCCTGATTTTTATGATTTTGACATTGTGCCAAAGGACCGTGTGTTGCTTTGCACGGATGGTCTTCACGGAGAGCTTTCCGATGAAGAGATTCTTGCGATTGTCAACACGGAAGACGACATGGATGATCTTTGCATGAAGCTTGTAAATGCCGCAAATGGACGCGGTGGAAGAGATAACACTACAGTAATTTGTATCGAGATTTAGAGGTTAGCGTTTATGGGTTCAAAAGTGCTTGCAGGCAGATATGAGATTTTGGATAAAATCGGTGGCGGCGGAATGGCCGTTGTTTACAGAGCTCGGGATAAATTGCTCGATCGGTTGGTTGCCATTAAAATTCTAAGACCTGAATTTGTGAGCGATGCAGCATTTGTAGACAATTTCAGGCGGGAGTCCAGAGCTGCTGCCAGTTTAACCCATCCGAACATCGTCAGTATTTTTGATGTCGGAAAAGAAGGCAACATGTACTACATCGTGATGGAGCTTGTTGAGGGAAGACCGCTTTCCGATATCATTCGCGATTATGCGCCGATGGATTTTCGGGATACGATTCGCATCGGAATGCAGGTTGCCGCAGCACTTCGCGAAGCGCATAAGAACAATGTTGTGCATCGCGATGTAAAGCCGCATAACATTCTCATTACCGATGACGGAATGGCAAAAATTACGGATTTCGGTATTGCCGGTGCCGCAACAGATCGTCAAAACGCAAAAGAATCGGATGTGATCATCGGCTCCGTGCACTACTTCTCTCCGGAGCAAGGGCGCGGACAGTTTGTGGATGAAAAGTCCGACATCTATTCGCTGGGAATCGTGCTGTACGAAATGCTTACAGGGAAGGTTCCTTTTGATGCGGATACGCCTGTGGCGATTGCGGTTATGCACATGAACGACCCGATGATTCCGCCTTCGAAGATGGTGGGTGGTGTACCGCCGGGACTGGAGCAGATTATTGCAAAAGCAACGGAGAAGTATCAGGTAAACCGCTTCAAAACCGTGGGCGAAATGTACGATGCGCTTGCCAACGTAGATTATGTTACCGGGCTCATTTCCGATCCGGAAATGTCGCAATACGTGAGATCAACCATCGCACCGCTTACGTTTGCAGATGAGGTGAATCCGCCGGAAGCGGTCGATGATTTTTATGCCCCGGAACACGGCAGAGACGATTACGATGATGGATATGAAACCGGCTCTTTTCCCGATGATGGGCGGAGCCGTGTCAATGACGATTGGGGTTGGGAATCGGAACCCGAAGAGAATCCGGAAATCTCAGAAAACTTTTCTGCCGATGACCCGGACGAAACGAATGAGAAAGAGAACGCGATTCGCAAAGGCGCAGGCGCCATCAGTAAGAGAGAAAAGAAACAGATGAAAATCCAAAAGAATCCGGCGAAGGATCCTCGTTTTAAAAAGTTTAAAATTTGGGGCGTTCTTTCGGCGATCGTTCTTTCTCTTGCGTTATGTTACCCCTTATACCTTGGCGTAACGTGGATTCTTTCGGATCATGCGCAACAGGTGCCACAGTTTGTCGGGCTCACGCAGGACGAAGCGGATACCCTTGCAAAGGAAAAAGGTTTCGTCATCGAAATTGAAGATAAAGAATTTAGCGAGACGGTCGCATCGGGTAAAATCATTTCACAGAGCCCGAAGCGGGGACAGCGCCTTAAGAAGGGTGGCACGATTACCGTGATCATGAGTAAGGGCAAACAGAAAGAGCAAGACCGTACCGAGTTGGTTCCGGATCTTCTCGGGAAGTCTCGCGAAAGTGCGGAATATACGATACAACAGTATGGCTACGTTGTCGGTAATGTACGCTATGAAGATAGTGATCGAACCGAAGGCACCGTCATTGGTCAGTCTCCGACAGGCGGAACGAAGCTGAAGAAGGGCTCGGTTATCGATATTGTCATCAGCAATGGCTCACGGGCGAACATCACGACGGTTCCGAATCTTGTCGGGCGTTCGGAGGGTGAGGCCTTGATTGTCCTGCAAGATGTTGGGCTGTTTGGCAGCGTAGGCTATGAGTATAGCGATACCGTTGCAAAGGGTATTGTCATTCGGCAGGGACTCAGTCCGGGATCGGAAGTGGATCAGGGTACGTCCATCGGATTCGTTGTCAGCCAAGGCAAAGAACCACCCAAAGACAGTGATGGCGACGGGTCCTCGGATGAAGAAGAAATTGCGGCAGGAAGCGATCCGAACGATTCGAACAGTACACCGCAGAATCCGAGACCATACGATGTGGATCTATCCAAATATTCTGTTGTCGGATTAACGGAGACGCAAGCGAAGACAATCCTTGGTGGGGTAGGTCTGTATGTTTCTGTCTCGTATAGCGGTGATGCAAGTGGAAGCGGTTTGGTCATAAGCCAAAGTCCTTCGAGTGGGGTTGTTTCTCGTGGTAGCACCGTTACGATTGTGATTGAGGGCCCCGACCCGAGTATTGTAACCACGCCACCTGCCACATCCACGCCCTAAGGTGGTGAATGCGTGGAGGCATCATGAGGGGGCAAATCGTAAAAGCATTGTCGGGATTCTACTATGTAAAGACCGAGGTAGGAACCTTCAGTTGCCGTGCGCGTGGGATCTTTAAAAAAGAAGGGATTTCTCCTCTTGTCGGCGACTGGGTGGACATTCTCATTCAAGATGAGGAAGAAGGTGTTGTGGATTCCATAGAGGCACGCCAAAACGAATTTGTGCGTCCGCCCATTGCGAACATCGATCTTTTTGTCACCGTCATCTCTGTGCGAGACCCGGCAGCAAACCCGGAAGTGCTGGATCGGTTTTGCGCGGTTGCCGAGGCGGCGTCCGTAGACGTTTTGTTGTGTGTCAACAAATGCGATTTGGATTCGCACTTTGAGAGGGTTTTGGCTCTGGAAAAAATCTACGCGCATCTGTATCCTGTCCTGCGTGTCAGCGCTGCGACGGGCGAGGGCATTGAAACGCTCCGGGAGCGTCTTCGCGATAGGACGGCGGCATTTTCCGGTCCTTCCGGCGTCGGCAAATCGAGTATCATTGCGGCGCTTACCGGACAGAATGAAATCAAAACGGATCGGGTGAGTCGCAAAACCGGTCGAGGGCGAAATACGACGCGACACGTGGAAATTTTCGAGACCGATTTTGGCGCGAGGATTTTCGATACACCGGGTTACACGGCTTTCGAAATCGTTGCAGAGGAACCGGAAAACCTGGACCAACTGTTTCCGGAACTCGCCAGACTTCGTGCTTCTTGCCGTTTTGACGATTGCTTCCATGTACATGAACCGGATTGTGCGGTACGAAGTGCGGTCGCATCCGGACAGATTGCGCCCTCCAGATACGCATCCTATGTTAAAATGTTGGAAGAAGCGAAAAAAAAGGGAGTGTTTCATGCCTAAAATTACAGTCTCATTGCTTGCAGCAGATTTTTTCTGTTTGGAGCGTTCAGTCGCCATTGCAGAAGAGGGTGGCGCAGATTTTTTACATATGGATGTGATGGACGGGGTGTTTGTCCCGAACATCAGCTTTGGTGTTCCGGTGGTCTCCTCACTTTCGAAGAAAACGAAACTGCCATTGGATACACACATCATGGCGGTTGCTGCGGACCGTCAAGTCGAAAGCCTTGCAGCTCCGGGAACGGACTGTATTACGGTGCATCAGGAAGCGGTGAGACATCTCGAACGTACCCTCAGTTTCATTCGTTCTTTTGGTATAAAAAGCGGTGTTGCCTTAAACCCTGCAACCAGACCGGAATCTATAGAATATGTGCTTGATTCAGTCGATCGAGTGCTCGTTATGTCTGTGAATCCCGGCTATTCCGGGCAGAGATTCATTCCTTCCGCACTCGAGAAAATTCGCAGGCTTGCTGCGTTGCGTGATCAGACGGGCAGCTCGTTTGAGATTAGCGTCGATGGCGGTGTGGATGCACAAAATGTTCGAGAGGTTTTTGACGCGGGTGCGGATATCGTCGTTGTCGGCTCCGCCATTTATTCTGTAAAAGATCCGCTGGCAGCACTGCTCAAAATTCGGGAGATTGCAAATGCAAGCACCTGATCGCGTTGCCATTTCGCTTTTTGGAATCGACATCCTCTGGTACGGCGTTTTTCTGACGGTGGGGATTGTTCTTACGATTCTTGTAATCACCAAACGTGCTCCTGCACATCGGATTTCCTCCGACCGCATTCTCAATTACTGCATTATTGCTGTCCTGTGTGGCATTGTGGGCGCACGGATGTACTATGTCTTTTTCCGTTGGGAGTATTATTCGGAAGATCTCGGGCGGATTTTGAATCTCCGAGAAGGAGGACTTGCTGTTCACGGCGGTTTGCTCTTTGGACTCATCGTGCTATTGATTCTGTGCAAAATTTGGAAGGATCGACCGTTAAACGTGCTTGATTTGTTTGCTTCTGCCGTGCCACTGGGACAGGCGATTGGGCGCTGGGGCAATTTCTTTAACGAAGAGGCTTATGGCGGACCGACCGATTTGCCGTGGGCACAGATTATCGATGGACAAAAAGTTCATCCGACTTTTTTGTATGAATCCATATGGTGTTTTTTGTTGTTCCTGTTTTTGCAGTTTTTAGATCGAAGACGCAGCTTTCACGGGCAAATCTTCTTACTGTATGTGATTCTTTATTCCTTGGAACGATTTTTCGTGGAAGGTCTTCGTACAGACAGTCTTATGCTTACAGAACATTTACGGCAGGCTCAGGTACTTTCTGCGCTTGCATTTTTCGTTGCCGGCTGTGCCTACATTTATCTTTGGCGCAAAAAGAAATATAAGAAGACACGAAAAAGAAGGAGTGCCTCATGAAACTGGGTATTGTCGGACTGCCGAATGTCGGAAAGAGTACGTTGTTTAATGCCATCACGAGCGCCGGTGCGGAGGCGTCTAATTATCCTTTTTGCACCATTGAGCCGAACGTCGGAATGGTTACGGTACCCGACGAACGTCTTCGCGTGCTTCATGATATGTATCAGTCAAAGAAAACGATTTACACCACGATTGAATTTTATGACATTGCAGGGCTCGTACGGGGCGCGTCAAAGGGAGAAGGACTCGGAAATAAATTTCTCGGGCACATTCGTGAAGTCGCTGCCATTGTTCATGTGGTTCGCTGTTTCGACGATCCGAATGTCGTCCATGTGGATGGGGTAACGAATCCGGCATCCGACATTGAGACCATCAACCTAGAGCTGATTTTCTCCGATTTGGAGCTCTTGCAGCGACGTCTCGATAAGGCAGTGAAAATGCTGAAAGGCGATAAATCGATTCAGGCGGAAATCGATTTCTTAAACAAGATAAAAGGTGCGCTGGAAGAGGGGAAACCGATTCGTGCACTCGATTTAGATGACACGGAAAAAGGCTTTGTCGCGGGACTCGATTTGCTGACAGCAAAGCCGGTTATTTACGCAGCGAACATTGCGGAAGCAGAAGTGGGCAATGAGGGTGATAATGCGTATACGGCACAGGTACGTGCCATCGCCGAAGCGGAAGGCGCGCGTGTTGTTGTCGTTTCTGCAAAGGTGGAGGCAGAACTTGCAGAGCTTGACGAGGATGAACGACAGGTGTTCATGCAAGAGCTTGGTCTGAAAGAATCCGGGCTGGATAAGCTCGTAAAGACGTCCTATGTCTTACTCGACCTCATTTCGTTTCTTACCGCAGGGGAGCCGGAAGTTCGGGCATGGACCGTACGGCGTGGTGCGAAGGCGCCGGAAGCCGCAGGGAAAATCCACAGCGATTTCGAGCGCGGATTCATTCGTGCCGAGACCATCAGCTATGAAAACCTCATCGCATGTGGCAGCCTTCCTGCTGCACGCGAAAAAGGACTTGTGCGATCAGAGGGTAAAGAATACATCGTGAAGGACGGGGACGTCATCCACTTCCTATTTAATGTTTAAGCGCGCGAATCAGGGCAATCCCCTTTCGCTTCCGGTTCTTATTTATAGATTCTCGGCAGGCGCTGGCCGAATCTGCACACGATTTCATAGGATATAGTGTTGCAGAGCGTTGCGAGTTCATCGGCGGTAATCTTAAGTCCACCTTGTTCTCCCAGGAGCACGACCTCGTCGTATTCCTTCACTTCCGGCACATCGGTAACATCAATCAAACACTGATCCATACAAACATTTCCCACAATGGGTGCATACACGCCATTTACAAGGACTCTCCCGCGATTGGAAAGTACACGAAACAATCCATCCGCATAGCCGAGAGGCAAAGTGCCGATCAGACTCTCGCGTTCTGTCGTATACGTCATGCCGTAGCTTACCGAAAAACCCGCCGGAACGCGCTTGAGATAAACGAGGTTCGATTTTACAGACATGACGGGCTTTAATGGCATAACGCTGCGGTCGTTTTCCGGTCCGGGATGCAGCCCGTAGAGTGTGATCCCCGGCCTTACTGCGTCGTAATGCGCTTCCGGATAATTCACAATGGCGGAACTGTTTGCCATGGTCGTAAAATCCGGGTGGACACCATAGTCTTTGAGAACATCTGTAAAGGATTTCATTTTCAGAATTTGCGCCTGTGCATACTGTGGGTCGCCGATTTCAGATGCGGCAAAATGAGATAGGACACCCATAATATTCAGATTGTGAAGGGCTGCGATGTCGGAAATCTGGGAAAGGTCTTCTGAACGATTCAAAAATCCGAGGCGCCCCATTCCGGTTTCAAGCGCAAGAATGATGTCGGGTCTGTGCGAAGGATATTCCCATTCCGCAATTTGAGACAACAACATCGCGTCT
>JAITTH010000154.1 GCA_031287295.1 Eubacteriales Family XIII. Incertae Sedis bacterium | reverse complement strand
TGTCGTACCGCCACCGATGTCTGCAACCATACCCCCCGTAGGATCGTCAATGGGGAGTCCTGCGCCAATTGCAGCCGCCATGGGTTCATCTAAAATAAAGACGTCTCTTGCACCCATCGAACGAACGACTTCTTCCACTGCACGTTTTTCGACTTCTGTGACACCGGACGGCACGCCGATTACAACGCGCAGCCGGGAAAATTTCGATCCGTGATCCAAGGCTTTGTAGGTGAATACCCGAAGCATTTCCGCTGTCATCTCGAAATTTGAAATGACACCGTCTTCCAGTGGACGGACAACCTTGATATGCTTCGGTGTCTTTCCAATCATACGTTTTGCCTCTACGCCTACCGCCAGAATACGGCGCGCAAAGGTATCGACAGCGATTACAGAGGGCTGATTGAGTACAATGCCCTTCCCTTTTACATAGACCAGAGTGTTCGCGGTACCCAAATCGATTCCGACATCTCTGTTTACAAAAGCCATGAATGCCTCACTTTCAGAGGAGTTTCCTTCTCTTCATACTTACAAATTCGCCATCACCGATGATGAGATGATCCGTAACGCATATGTCCAAAACCTTGCTTGCCTCCATGATGCGTTTTGTGGTTTCGATATCGGCCATGCTCGGTTCCGGATTCCCGCTCGGATGGTTATGCACAAGGACAACAGATGCTGCCCCACGTCGGATTGCCGGTCTGAGAACATCTCGAGCCTCCAACACAGATCCACTAAGACTCCCGATGGAAATGATTTCTCTGCCGATCACATGACCTCGAAGATTTAAGAGAAGCACCTCACAGTGCTCTTGTTTCAAACGCCTCAGATCTTCCATGAAAATCCCCGCAACATCTTCCGGCGAGGAGATTTTGTCTCCGCATGTCTTCCGCTCTGCTGCCATTCTCTTTCCGAGTTCAGCACCCGCAATAATTTGCGCTGCCTTGGCAATGCCAATACCCGGTACATGCATCAACTCTTCCGGAGAAGCATCCAGGAAAAAACCGATTCCTTCTTTTGCGATGGCGAGAAGTTCCATTGCCAGCGCGATTGCAGACTTTCCCTGCGTTCCGCTTCCGATCAGAAGTGCCAGAAGCTCTGTGTTTGAAAGCGCCTCCTTGCCTTCTGTCCATAGTTTTTCCCGCGGTCTTTGCGATGCGGGTAATTCTTTGATTATTGGCATTCCTTTTCCTTTCTTTTCAGGAAAAGGTCTCCCTTGCACATAGATTGATTATAGCAAAAATCCTATGCCGATTCAATGCGGGCACGAAGGATCGCCGTCACGGATTCAATATCGAGTCCATCTGTATCGATCTCAATCGCATCATCCGCCTTTGTGAGCGGATTCAGTGCCCGGTGAGAATCATTGTAATCTCGCTCTTCGATTGCCGCCAAAACCGCTTCGAAAGAGACGGTGGGATCTTTTTCTTTCATTTCTGCCCAACGCCTTGAGGCACGTTCCTCGGGAGATGCCGTCATAAAGAACTTTACTTCCGCACTCGGAAACACATTGGTTCCGATATCTCGTCCATCCATGATGACGGCTTTTTTCTCGCCCATTGCGCGCTGCAAAACCACAAGCTTTTCGCGAACCTGCGGAAGCGCAGAACTTTTTGACGCCATATCCGTCACTGCTGCCGTGCGAATCCGATCCGATACGTCTACACCGTCCAGAAGCGTTTTGCCCTGAGCGAAGTCCACATCCGTATGCGCAAGCATTTCGCCCAGCACAGCCGGATCGGCATCGATGTCGATGCCATTTTCGAGCATTTTCAACGCAATTGCGCGGTACATTGCACCCGTATCGATGTAGTCGATACCCAATTCGTTTGCGAGAATTTTTGCAATGGTACTCTTTCCGGCTCCTGAAGGACCATCTATGGCGACGCGAAATCCCTGCGCTGCCATCATGATTTGAGATCTCCGACAGGCTTCCCGCGTGGCGGTGTTTTCTTCTTTCCGCTTTCGAGAAGCTTTTCGATTTCCTTCCGAAAACTTTCCGCATCCGTAAATTGACGGTAAACCGATGCAAAGCGAACATAGGCAACATCATCGAGCTCTTTCAGATGTTCCATGACATATTCTCCGATGATCGAAGATTCCAGTTCTTTTTCCATCTTATTGGAGAGACCGCGTTCTATTTCCGCAGCAATTTTTTCGATTTCCGCGAAGGGCACCGGTCTTTTTTCACACGCTTTGATGATGCCACTCATCATTTTGTTGCGGTCGAAGGGCTCGCGCCCACCGTCTTTTTTCACGACCATAAGCGTAATCTCTTCCACCTTCTCATAGGTGGTAAAACGCTTCCCGCATTTTTCGCATTCACGCCGACGACGAATGGCTTGACCTTCTTCCGTTGGTCTGCTATCGATCACCTTCGTATCCGGATTACTGCAAAACGGACATCTCATAGATTGCCTCCTTCGCGCTGCACGCGGTTATAGCAGACTACTTCTGCCCAACAGCTTCCTTCGCGGTTTCACAAAGCTGTGTAAAGCCTACAGCATCGGTAATCGCCAGTTCAGACAGCATCTTGCGGTTGATTTCGATTCCGGACTTCTTCAGTCCGTCCATGAGCCGACTGTAGGAAAGACCATTCATCCGTGCACCGGCGTTAATACGCGCAATCCAAAGTCTACGATAGTCGCGCTTCTTTTGCTTACGTCCGACATAGGCAGATGCCAGCGAGCGCATGACAGCCGGATTCGCAGCGCGGAAAACTTTACTTTTTTGTCCGTAAAAGCCTTTCGCTTGCTTCAGTATCTTTTTATGACGCTTATGTGCGTTCAGTCCTTTTTTTACTCTTGCCATTTCCCTCTCCTTTTACTTGCCCAATGCACGCTTGATTCTCGTGAGATCTGCGCTCGACATCGTCGTTGCCTGCCTTAATCCACGTTTCCGTTTTGCCGACTTTTTATTGAGGATATGGCTTTTATACGCTTTGTTTCTCTTGAGTTTACCGGTCCCGGTCAAGCGAAAACGCTTTGCCGCACCCCGATGAGATTTCATTTTACTTTTTGCCATTATGTTCCTCCTTCATTTATCTTAGTTGTTCCGTTCTATAACGATTCAAGTTCTGTCGTTTCAACATTCGCTGCGTTGATTTCTGCCTCGTTGACTTCTGTATTCTCATCTTCCGCCAAGGCTTTTTCGGCTTCCGCAGCTTGCTCTTTCGCAAGTAGTTTTGCCTTCCGCTCTTTTTCCTGCAATGGTGACAGAATCATCATGAGACTGCGTCCTTCAAACGCAGGCTGTTTTTCCGGCTTCCCGTAATCTTCGGTGAGCAGGGCAAAACGATTCATCACCTCAAAGCCCTTCTCCGTTCGACCACGTTCTCTTCCTTTAAAACGAAGACTCACTTTTACCTTGTCCCCCTCTTTTAGGAACTTCATGGCATTTTTCGTCTTCACTTCCAAGTCGTGTTTCTCGATGAAAGTGCTGAGCCTTATTTCCTTGATCTCAATGACCTTTTGTTTCTTCTTGGCCTCTTTTTCGCGTTTTTGCTGTTCGTACCGGTACTTGCCGTAATCCATGATGCGTGCAACCGGGGGATCTGCATTGGGCGAAATCAGAACAAGATCCAGTCTGCGATTGTCCGCCAATTGTTGCGCCGTCTCAAGAAGCATAATTCCGGCCTGTTCTCCGTTTTCATCTAAGACACGGAGTTCTCTTGCTGTGATCTCTTCGTTGATGAGATTCGCTTTTTTTTGCGGTACTCTGCCGCCCTGTCGGGGTTTGTTGTTGATGGCGTACACCTCCTTTTGCTGGTTTTGCACATCTTTGCATAAAAAAAGACGGTTAGGAATCCGCCTCAATGTCCGAAAATACGTTACACGTATGCTTTCGAATTTGAACCTGCCCGCTTATGCTGACGAGGTGAGAAGCGACACTTCCACTTGAACTTCTATAAAATATCACGATATCTTGTACGGTGTCAATATGAATTTATCAACGCCTGGTCGATGTCGGCGATAATATCGTCCGCATGTTCAATTCCGACAGAAAGTCGCAACAGTGTTTCATCGACACCGAGTTTTTGGCGAATTTCTTCC
>JAITTH010000017.1 GCA_031287295.1 Eubacteriales Family XIII. Incertae Sedis bacterium | reverse complement strand
TTGCGAATGATGTCCTGCGGGTCGAGTCCTTTGCGACGCACCGCTTTTTCAAGCATATCCTTTCCTTTGTCGATGCTCTGCGACTTATCCTGTTTTTTCATGTATTGGCGAATCTTCGATCGAGCATTGCTGCTCTTGGCGATCTTGAGCCAATCCATGCTGGGTTTTGCATTATTCGACGTGAGAATATCGATGATTTCGCCGTTTTGCAGGACATAGTCGATGGCAACGATGCGCCCATTTACTTTTGCCCCTGAACATTTCGACCCAATGTCGGAGTGAATCTTATAGGCAAAGTCGAGCGGGGTAGAGCCTGCAGGAAGCTCCATCACATCACCTCGTGGCGTAAAGACAAATACTTGATTCGAGAACAAATCCATCTTGAGCGTTTCCATGAATTCCCGAGGGTCACTGATGTCCTGATTCCATTCAAGGGTCTGCCTTAACCAAGCGAGCTTGACCTCTTCCTGTACTTCTTTTTGGTTTTTGTCCACACCTTCCTTGTATTTCCAATGCGCGGCGATTCCGAATTCCGCCACATGGTGCATGTCCCAAGTGCGAATTTGTATTTCGAACGGGCGCCCGGTCTTGCCGATAACCGTCGTGTGAATGCTCTGATATAAATTGGGTTTGGGCATCGCCACATAGTCCTTGAACCGTCCGGGGATAGGTTTCCAAAGGGTATGCACGGTACCGAGAACCGTATAACAATCCTTTACGGTCTCAACGATGATGCGCACCGCCATGAGATCGAAGATTTCATCCAGCTGCTTTTTCTGAAACTTCATCTTGCGGTAGATGCTGTAGAAATGCTTGGAACGTCCGGCGATTTCGAATTTCAAACCGATTTCATTTAACGAACCGCTGATGAGGTCGATAACCCCGTCAATGGCAGCTTGCCGCTCCTCCCGCTTCGCCTTTACGGCGTTTACAAGTTCGTAATAGGCATCCGGGTCGAGACATTTGAGCGCAATGTCTTCCATCTCGAATTTCAAATTGTACATGCCGAGTCGGCTTGCAAGCGGTGCATACACTTCCAAGGTCTCCGTACATTTGTAGACAATTTGGTCGTGATTCATGTAATTGATGGTCCGGAGGTTGTGCAGGCGATCTGCGAGCTTGATGATGAGGACGCGAATGTCCTTCGACATGGCAAGAAACATCTTACGCATGTTCTCTGCCTGTTGCTCTTCTTTGGAATTGAAGACTAGGGAGCCGAGCTTTGTGACGCCATCCACAAGCAGAGCAACATCGCTTCCGAAATCGGTTTTTACATCGTCGAGACTGTAAGGCGTGTCCTCAACCGCATCATGCAAGAGTCCCGCAACAATTGCGCGCTCATCCATACCCAAATCGGCCAATATTTTCGCAACAGAAACAGGATGCGTAAGATAAGGTTCCCCCGATTTACGGGTTTGTCCCTCGTGCATCTGCTCGGCCTTTCGATAGGCCTTTTCAATCAACCCGATATCAAAATTCAGGTTGATGTCTAATAATTCTCCTAAAAATTCCTCAAATTTGTCCATATTCCTCCGCAAGGAAAGCGTATTATACGACAGCACCTCCTGTCTTTGAAGAAGTACGCTTGCTCTTACTCTGTTTTTTCTTACCTTTTGCGCTTTTTCCGGATGCAGGTGTGGTTTGTTCCGGCTTTGCTTCGGATTCTTCTGTAGATTCAACGCTATTTTCCTGCATTCCTTTCGCTTTTTTGCCCTTTGCTTCCGTATCGGAGGAAGTCAATTTCATCGTCCTTTTGCGACCGGAAGAGGCACCGATTCGATTCAGATCGAAGAAGAGGGGACTGGCAACAAATATGGAGGAACACGCACCGCAAAGTATACCGATCATAAGCGGTACCGCAAATTGACGAATTGTCGTCCCGCCGAGAATGACAAGCGGTAAAATGGCCAGCAGTGTCGTAACCGATGTCATGAGACTGCGAACAAGCGTCTGATTGATGCTGGAATCTACAATCTCATCGAGCGGTCTGCGATTCATGATTCCGAGGTTTTCGCGAATTCTGTCGAAAATAACGATGGTATCGTTAATCGAATAACCAACAACGGTGAGAATCGCCGCAATAAACGGATTGTTGATGGTCATACGGAAGAGACCATAGAACGCAACCATCATCAGCACGTCGTGGATAACGCTGCTCAGGGCCGCCACGCCAAATCGCCATTTAAACCGAACGATGATGTACAGAAGCATTCCGAATGCCGCAATGAGAATCGCGGTAATTGCATTTTGCTTCAGAATGTCGCCAACCGATGGACCAAACTGTTCAAATGTCTGCTCGGCGGAGGGTTCGAGATCGTAGGTTTCAAAGAAATTCTTTTCGAATTCGCTCCTCGCCTTATTGTCCAGTGACTGCGTCATTTTGATGATGACGCCCTCATTCTTATCGCCGAAATGCACGACGTCTGCATCTTCAATACCGTTTGCTTTGAGCGTTTTTTCGATGTCTTTTACCGAGACCGTCTTACCCATATCAAACTGCATCACCGTGCCACCCGTAAAATCGATGCCCGGATTGAATCCGCGAACAAATCCGACAGAAATACCGACAACAAGCAGCACAACCGTCACGAGATAGAAAACCTTGCGACGTGCGACAAAGCGGAAGTGGAACCTCGGTTTCCAAGCCTTCCCTTCGACATATTTGGGAACACCGAGAAGCCCCGGTTTCGCCAGGAACTTTATGTCTACCATTGTGGACATAAAGAGATTCGTAATGAGAAGTGCGGTAAACAAGCTTACGAGAATACCGATCATGAGCGTCAAAGCAAAACCACGTACCGGTCCTGTTCCGAACTGGTAGAGGACAAGCGCCGCGATGAGTGTCGTAAGCTGTGAATCGACGATCGTAGACAATGCACGCTTAAAGCCTTCACGAGAGGCAACACGAATGGAACGACCGTTACCAACCTCTTCCTTGATCCTCGCAAAAATAATGACATTCGCGTCAACAGCCATACCAATGGATAAAATAATACCCGCAATGCCGGGAAGCGTGAGCACGGCCTTAAAGAGGACCAAAATCCACATCACAATCGGAATGTAAAACAAAAGTGCAACGCCTGCGGCAAGACCCGGAAGACGATACATGACCAACAGAAGCAGCAAGATGAGTCCAACGCCAATAACGCCCGCCAGCAAGCTGTTTTTTAACGCATCCATACCGAGCGTTGCCCCGATGGAAGATGTTTGAACTTCTTTCAGCTCAACAGGCAGCGCACCACCGCGAATCAACATGGAAAGTTCCTCTGCTTCATCACGTGTAAAGGTACCCTCGATAATGGCTTCGGTTCCGTCAATCGGACCGTTTTTCACGCCGGGTGCTGAAATAACCTGATTGTCGAGTGTGATGACAATGGAATTTCCCGCGATTGCAGGCGCGGTTACTTCCTTAACCGGATCAAATGTCCATACATCTTCATCGGTGGAATCTTCAGCGGCTTTTGGTGATAACACTTTTTTAATCGCACTGGAAGTTATGCCGTTTTCATAGGCCGTCTTCGTTGCTTCATAAAATTTTTCGCCACCTTCTTTGCTGAATTTGAGTGTGACGACATAGCCACCTGTGTTTTTATTGGTATCGATACCGGAATCTTTGATATCCGTTCCGCTCAGAACTTCGGTACCGTCCGCAAGTGAGAATTTCAGCTGTGCGGTCTTTCCGATGGCATTGATGGCATCTTCCGCATTGCTTGCGCCCGGAAGCTCCACGCGAATTCGATTTTTTCCTTCAATGGTTACAACAGGTTCCGACAGCCCCATCTCGTTGACCCGACGCTCAATAATGCTCTGCGTCTCCTGCATGAGCCGATCGACTTCTGCCTGGTCTTTTATATCTTGTACCTGCGCCTCCATCACGACATACACGCCACCTGAAATATCGAGACCGAGCTTCATCCCTTTCTGAATGGGATCGATAGGCCCAATTCCTTTTAGCGTTACGAACCAAAGGAACGCGATGAAAAAGATGAGCAAGACGGCGCAAATTTTTTTGAACATTTTATTATCCCCGTATCAATAGTATTGACGATATGAACAACACCGCCGCGATAGCAAATCCGTAGTTACGAACAGCCATCCCGGCGTGAAGACATCATTGGTGAAACGCCGGAAATCTTCCGGAAACCGGTCTCGGCGTTATTCTTCTACTTTCTCTTCGCTATCTTTCTCCAGCGATTCGGTCTCTCCATCAGAATCTGTGCCGGCTGGTGCCGTTTCTTCGGAAGCTTCTGTTTCGGCTTCCTCCGCTTCAGATACCTCGAGAGGTTCTGCGTCTGTCGCATCATCTTCGGTTTTTGCGCCAAGTTTTTTGGGCTTCTTCGAAGCTTTCTTCTCTTCTTTTTCTTCCTCTTCTTCCTCATCTCTAAACTTCGAGACAGGACCCGCTTCGTCAAGGGTTGAAACAGCCCAACGCATGAACTCCATTTTCACTTTGTCTGCGCCGACTTGCAATACAAGCGTTGTATCGTTGGTGCGGACAATTGTTCCTTTTAGGCCGCCGATCGTGGTGACTTTATCACCGGGTTTCAGGGTGTTGCGCATATCGTTGACTGCTTTGTCACGTTTCCGTTGCGGACGGATGAGAATCATGTACATGACAAAGAAGATCAGAACCAACCCGCCGATCTGAATGACATTTGAAGGTATTTCCATCTATTGTTCCTCCTCAGACTGAATAAAGCTACTCGAAATATTATACTACATCGATTGAAATGTGAAAAGCTGTTTTTCTGGGGCGATGTTTTTCAGGGGTGGCTTGCCCAAACATTGAAAAAATCGCGAAAAAATCGGATTATTTGTTTTTTTTTCCAACCCTGTTCAAGCAATCTACTATATTATGCTATAATCGAAGTATTATTGGGTACATAAGATGTTACATGTGAAAGAAGACCTTCGGGAAGAGAGGCAGAGAAACGAAACATGATTCAAGCGAGAACAGCTTTCACAAACGAGATTGACGATGTTGCGATCGCAGTCGAAGAAATCACGCGACAACTTGAAACAGCAGGCAGCTACAAAAAGCATACCATAGGTCTTTTGAACGCCTACGCCGAATATGTCGAAAGTGGCGTTGTCTCTGCACTTGCAAGTGCCCTGCCCTTTGACATCATCGGTACGACAACCCTCGGAACCTGGACCAAAGACTCCGACATCCTCGAGTCTCTCACCCTTACGGTGCTTACAAGTGACGATGTCTTTTTTCAAAAAGGGTTAACGGAACCCATTTCCGGTGAAGACGAATCTATCATCCTATCCGCTTACGAAAACGCTGTGGCAGAAGCACAGGCATCCGGCAATGTCAATCAAGAAAAACCGGCATTGATTCTGAGCTATGCCCCACTTCTTATGAATACCGGCGGAGATTTTTTCATTCAGGCAATGGATAAGGCTTCGGGCGGCATTGCAAATTTCGGAACCGTCTCTGTAGACCACACCCCGGATTATAGCCAATGCAGGGTTTTTTACAACGACAAAATTTACACAGATCGTTACGCATTTATGCTGATTTTCGGAGACATTGTGCCGAAATTTTTTGTCGCATCGGTCTCATCCGAGAGCATTCTTGCAAAAACAGGTCTTGTCACCGCTGCCTCCGGCAATCAGATTCAAACCATTAACGACAACACCGTTTCGGATTTCCTCGTGAGTCTCGGACTCACAAAAGATGAGAACGACATGATTATCGGCACAAACACTTATCCGTTCATCGTCGATTACAACGATGGCACTGCACCCATTGCACGCGTCATCTTCGCCATCACACCCGAAGGATATGCTGTTTGCGGCGGAAATATTCCGATCGGCGCAACGATGTCTGTCGGAACAATCGACAAACCGTCGGTATTATCCACAACAGAAGCAGAAATTCGAGCACTTGCAGCCACCGAAAATGCAAGCGTTGCGATTATTTTCTCCTGTGTCGGACGCTATTTCACCATGGGATACGAACCCCAAAAAGAAGCCGAACTGATTCATGACATTCTTGGTCAAACGAACATCTCGTTTAACATCACCTATTCCGGTGGAGAAATTTGTCCGATGAAACACAACGACAGTGATGCGTATGCGAATCGTTTTCACAACGACTCCCTGATAGCCTGCATCTTTTAATCGCGGAGCAAAACACTTTGAATAGCACTGAGAAAACAGAAATCGAACGCCTACAGCTTGAAAACAAAAAGCTGGCGAGAGAACTTCGCAGAGAACGTTTGATAAACGAGCGTAATCGCGTTATTTTTGAGGCGAAAAATCGGCTCGGAGATGTGATTGCAGCGGAAAAATCACGAATGGAACAATATATGCAGCTGCTGCTCGACAACAGCCGTGATTTTATTCTTCTATTTGACAAGGACGGTTGTCTTGTATACTGCACAAAGTCTTACCTCGATGCCATCGGTTCTATCGGTTTGCCACCCGGAAAGGGAAAGACCTTCCACGAACTCTTCGACACGCTTCTCGACAAGGAGACGATGAATGAGATTATCCATTATTCAACCGATGCCAAATTAAACGAAGCACCTTTCGGCAAAGAATTCGATCTGCAATTCCCCAACTCCAATGAACTTCGCTCCTATCGTTTGATGTCTCGTCCGATGTGGGATGAGAATGGCAACGTGCAAGGATTTTTCGTCATTTTTTACGATACGACAGATTTGGTCAATGCAAAAAAAGAAGCGGATCGCGCAAACGCTGCAAAATCGGATTTTATCGCAGCGATATCGCATGACATTCGAACACCACTCAATGCAATCATCGGAATATCCCAGATGCTCGGCAATACAGTGTTAGATGACAAACAGACGGAATTTCTGACCAAAATACAGCGCTCTTCGACCATCATGCTCGACCTCATCAATGACATCCTCGATTTTTCAAAGATTTCATCTTCGAAGATGGAGCTTGTTGAGGAATACTTCGACTTCCCTAAAATGCTGACGAGTCTCTACACGGTTATTGAACTTCTCATGAATCAGAAACAACTTGCCTTTCATGTTTCATTTCCCGAGGATCTTCCGACTGTCGTTTATGGAGATTCCAAACGCATTTTGCAGGTTCTCAGCAATCTTCTGAACAACGCATACAAGTATACGCCGAGCGGTTGGGTCACTTTTGAAGTCCGTGTTGAAGATGATGAAAATGCCATTTCGGACACACAGACAAAATTGTTTGTATTTGCGATAAAAGATACGGGCATCGGCATCAAAGAAGAAGATCGCACGCGTCTGTTTTCCGAATTTGTTCAGCTCGATCTTGCGAAAAACAAGAACATTTCCGGGACCGGTCTTGGTCTCGCCATTACAAAGAAACTGTTAACACTTATGAACGGCGATGTCTCTGTGGAAAGTGAATATCAAAAGGGTTCCACATTCACGGTTACCATACCTCTCAAAACGGGAACAAACGCAGACCTGCCACAGGAAGACGATGAAATGATTGGATTTTCGGCGCCTGACGCAAGAGTTTTGGTTGTCGATGACATCGAAATCAATCTCGAAATTGCACAATACATGCTACAGCAATTCCATATAGAGTGCGATGTCGCTTATAACGGTGAACAAGCCATCGAAATGATTCAACAAAACGACTACGACATCGTGCTCATGGATCACATGATGCCCGTCATGGATGGCATTGAAGCTACGCAGTACATTCGTACCCTTCCCACGGCAAAGCGCGAGATTCCCATTGTTGCTCTGACCGCAAACGCCGTTTCGGGCATGACCGAAATATTCACCCGTGCGGGGTTTAACGGGTTTATCTCAAAACCCATCGACGAAAAGATTCTTGCGAGAACCCTCCTGCAAATGCTACCGGCCGAACGCATTCAGCGTTAAAAGCAAAGGTCTTAATTAAAGGTCTTATGATCCGATAAAAAAACCGCGCCGGTTAAGCGAACGGGCGCGGTTTTTAAGCATTCTTATATGCGTATGCGGTTTTTAAGCATCTTTATATTTCGACGTCTGTTCCATAATAGATGTTTGTAAGTAGTGTTTCCATTTGTGCCGGGTCTATGCTACGCGGATTCGATCCCGTGCAGGCATCGCCCACGGCATTTTTCGCAATGGCAGCAACCTTCTCTTTGAATTCGGGCTCAAGGATACCAAAGGATTTTAGATCGAGTGGAATGTCGAATTTCCGATTCAGGTCACGAATCTTCTCAATCAGGGCGTCTACAAGAGCATCTTCCGAATTGCCGACAAGACCGACAAAGCGGGCGATCTGCGCGTACCGTGACTTTGCCGTTGCATCCTTCGCATTGTACTGAATCACATATGGCAGATAGATTGCATTTGCCTCACCGTGAGGAATATGTCCCGTTGAAAATGCGGCGCCTGTTTTATGGGCAAGGGAATGTACGATACCAAGAAGTGCGTTTGAGAATGCCATTCCTGCGAAACATTGTGCATAATGCATGGCTTCCCGTGAAGGCTTATCCCCTTTCCATGCCGCCTCAAGACTCTCAAACACGGTCTTAATTGCATGCAACGCAAGCGGGTCGGTAAACGCCGAATTGAGTGTGCTCACATAGGCTTCGTGCGCGTGTGTAAGTGCGTCCATGCCCGTGAATGCCGTGAGAGACGGTGGCATGGTGTCTGCAACATCCGCATCAATGATGGCGATATCAGGGGTAATATTGAAATCTGCCAGCGGATATTTGATGCCGGCAGCGTAATCGGTGATGACCGAGAATGCCGTTACTTCCGTAGCTGTGCCGGATGTGGAGGGAATCGCAATGAATTTTGCCTTGCTGCGAAGCGCCGGGAAATTAAATGGAATAATCAGATCCGCAAAGGTGGTTTCGGGATATTCATAGAATGCCCACATGGCCTTTGCCGCATCAATGGGCGAACCGCCACCGATGGAAACAATCCAGTCCGGCTCAAACTTGCGCATGGCTTCCGCGCCCTTCATGACTGTTTCGACGGACGGGTCAGGCTCAACACCTTCAAATACTTCTACTTCGAGGCCCGCTTCTTTCAGATAACTGACGGTTCTATCGAGAAACCCGAACTTTTGCATCGAGCTCCCGCCAACAACAACGATCGCTTTCTTTCCGGAGATTGTTTTGAGCGTCTCCAAAGAGCCTCTTCCGTGATAAATGTCCCTTGGGATTGTAAATCTTGCCATATCCAACTCCTTTCATCTTATGAAATAGATATATCGTTTGCTTCTTGTTAAAAGTATATCATAGTCTTATGTGACAAAGGAATAAAACAGATATGATAAACTTCTTAAATGCTAAGCTAAAGGGGATTATTTGTCACATGAGGCTTATCCACGCTAGAATAGAATGGTGGAGCAACAAAAGATCTTTCATGAGGGATTTGTGATGCTGAGAATCCGCAGAATGGAGCAAAATATGGCGATATATAAACCTTTGCCGGAATGTAACATACAGCAGGCTATGGACATTTTGAAGAACGGAACGGTGGAACAGCTTATGATACTTCCGCTATCGGTTGGCGAGAGTGAAATCGAATGGAAAGTCGCGCAAGATATTTGTGTCACTCTATTGTCCCATTCCGATGCCGCAATAAGAGCAAACGCAGCATTAGGACTGGCTTACGTTGCCCGAACAAAACGGATGCTGGATAAGCGAATCGTAAAACCTTATTTGCTCAAAGAGCTAAGAGAAAATGTGGAGTACCGGTGGCGGATTGTTGATGCTATTACTGATATAAACACTTTCCTTGCGTGGCATCTGGCTGAAAAGGCAATACAAAAGTTAGAGAACGCAATATCCTTGTAGGCGTAGATGCCGCCATACCGCCCTATTGTGGCGAATTCGCCATAATTAAAATCGGGGTTGTGTATCTCTCCCATGCCCCGAGAAATTCTACCGTGTTACAATTTCTCAGCCAATCCGATATGAAAAAATCTCCACTTTGTCAGGTCAGCAGAAAATAACAAATCCGAACACTTCGCCGATGAATATCGGCTCGGGTTTCGGATTCTTTGGGTTTGGTGCGGTCTAAGGGACTTGAACCCCCACGAGTTGCCTCACACGGCCCTCAACCGTGCGCGTCTGCCAATTCCGCCAAGACCGCAAGTTATGTGTGACTTTTACATTGCTGTGCTACGTACAGCTTATCTTCCATTCACAGTGAGGAACTGCAAATCGGTATGCTATTTCATTGGTACCGGCGATCGGGGTCGAACCGATACGATGTTGCCACCACTGGATTTTGAATCCAGCGCGTCTGCCAATTCCGCCACGCCGGCACAGCAGGCTCAACGAAAATATATTAGCACATGGAGCAATCCTATTGCAACCCACTATTTTCTGATGGGATGCATTTCCTCTCGGGTTGGAATATTGAAAATTACGCAAGATGCAGATTTGACAGAATGCAGGATCCCTTTCAAAGTTAATGGTGACAAATCATAACTAAAAAGAAAGGAATCCCACATGACCAGTTTACAGACTTATGAGCCCAAAAGCAAAGATGTGATAGGAGATTTTGAAATGCGCACAGAGGCGAATCATCGCAGGCAAATGCGAGGCGAACTTGCAGAAGAAATTTCCCGTATAGACAATGAGATGTTTAAAGATGCTTCCCGAGTTTGTCCGAAATGTGGGGGTGCAATGTATGCACACGGGCACAGCAATCCCACTTCCTACTTCGCATCTTGCGGTGAGGTAAGGATTCGTTTGCACAGGCTTCGCTGCACAGCGTGTAAACATATCGAAGTTCCGGGATATACGCTCATTCCGGATGATGGGATATCCGCCGGTTTGGGAGAAAAGATGTGTGACCTGGCATCAAAGATGCCCTACGCTAAGGCAAACGATTCTTTGTCTATTCAACACGGAATACATATATCTACAAAACGATACTGGAAGTTCGTGCAGAAAGAAGCTGCCGTTGTGGGAGATATCATTGCGCAAGAGGCATGTGCCCTTTATGAGGATGGCGTGGAGCCGGACACGGTCAATCTTGCCGGCGATAAGCCTTTAATCATCGGCATAGACGGTGGGCATATACGAGGGTGGAAAACAAACCCGTCATTCGAGGTAAAGTGCGCTACCATAGCGACAGGATCAGAGAAAGTCTCCGGCAAGCGCCGAAAACTCACAGACCGTATAGGTTATGCCGCTGAATGCTCTGTGGAAGATTTTCGTAAGCGTGTTTCGACCCTTGCCATAAAATCAGGATATCTCACTGCATCCGAGCGCATATTCGTATCCGACGGCGCATACTGGATATCAAAGATGATAGCAGACTGGTTCCCCGATGCGATACATGTTCTTGATATGTACCATCTCAAACACAAAGTGCAAGGACTCTTTGGGCTTACGGCAGCGGGCGAGGATGCCGTGCTTCGTGATGAAGCTCTTTCTGCCTGTGATTGCTATGAACCAAGCCTTATCATTGAACTCATAGCCTCATGGCAACCGAGAGATGCCGGAAAAGCAACAGCACAAGACGAACTTGTGATGTACATAGGGAACAACGCAGATGCCATCAGAAACCATCGCCTCGTCTTCATTCATGGATCGGGATGGATTGAAAAAGGGGTTGACCTTATGATATCGCGGAGACTGAAAAACCGGGGCATGTCATGGACAACAAATGGGTGCTCTCATATGCTGCCCTTTGCTGTCCTTCGCTACAACCGCCAATGGGGTGTATACTGGAACAAGCGAAAGGGATTACAACTTGACGCTGCATCATGATGTTTTCCAACCTAAAAAGACATGCTATCG
>JAITTH010000007.1 GCA_031287295.1 Eubacteriales Family XIII. Incertae Sedis bacterium | reverse complement strand
ATGAATGGTATGTCTTTGATTGCAAAGACGTGGATGAGGATCGCTACGTTTCTTATCGAGAGATGGTGGATTTCTGTGATGCAATCAGCGTCCTGACGGTTCCCCTTGAAGAGGAAGGCACAGATTTCGGTTACGACCTTTCTGAACTGCTCGAGAAAGCAAGAGGCAAATATCCGAGCGGTCTCGACAAAGAAGGCATCGTGGTACGAAACAGCATGCAACCCCACACCGTCTCATTCAAGGTGCTAAACAACGACGCACTGTTGAAGGAGAAGGATTGAGACAGCATAGAGAATCTTGATAGAGTGTAAGGAGTGTAATCTCGTGGGAAAACACGGTTAATAGCAAAATGGATTTGGAGATAATAAAGTTCATTCAAAACAATCTCGACTGGGAGAATGTGATTACGGAAGCGCCGTATTTTATCAAGGTGAAGCGCCTGGAAAACTATGTTTTGCTGAAATATGATCAGATTCGATCTGACTTCAATTTGCAAATCGTAAGGGAGTGCCGTGGCATTATTTTTGACGAGTCAGATCGATATCGTCCTGTATGCGTTCCGTTTTTCAAGTTCGGAAATTACGGCGAATCTTATGTTCCTGATATTGATTGGGCGACCGCCGTTGTTCAGGAAAAAATGGATGGTTCCATCATAAAGCTTTGGCACAATCGCGACATATGGCATGTTTCGAGCAACAGTGAAATCGATGCGCGGAAAGCAAAGATTTCCAGTGTTTTCATAGAAGGACAGGGAAAAACCGATCTGTGTACATTGTTTTGGAAGGCATGGCAGGACACAGGAGTTGTTTTATCTGCGCTGGATCCTGCATTCACCTATCTGTTCGAATTAACTTCTCCATACAACAGGGTCGTTGTGCGATATCCGATGTTGTCGATTTGGCATATCGGTGCGCGAAACAACACGACATTTGAAGAACGCGAGTTGAATATCGGAATTCCTAAGCCCCGACGATTTGATATGCACAATCTCGATGAAGTAATTGAGGCAGCACAGAGTTTGGACGATAACGAGGAAGGGTTTGTTATTGTTGATGGTTTTTATCAGCGGGTCAAGGTGAAATCCCCGAAATATGTATTGCTAAACCACATGGTTCAGGGGATTTCGACCGAAAAGCACATCATCACGTTGATTATTGAAAATGAGCAAAAAGAATTCCTATCCTATTTTCCGGAATATGAGTCGATTATTTCCTGCACAGAGGAGCGGATAAACAGTTTTTGCGTGGCACTGAATCGCGAAGTCAAGGCAATTTTGGCAATGCGATTTTCCGACCGAAAATCAATGGCAGCGGTTGTGACAAAGACAAGATGTCCTGCTTGTATCTTTGCAATTCTTGACGGTAAGAATGCATCGCCACGTGAATGGCTGTTTGGCCGTCCGCCGGGCAGGATATCGGAATTGATTTCGGCGCAGGTGTAAGTGCGCGCCGGTATCGGCTACGATACGTATATGTTTCCGTCGTTATGGATCGTGAGTAAGAGGGGGTACTCGCCTGAGCTGAACAGATTTGGGAACAATGCGATTATCGCTTTGTTTACGATGACACGTGAAACCCTATTGCGCGGTACTATGATCTGTTCGATTGGAACGCCAAACAGTGTGCTGATGGCGTATAGGTGATCGACACTTGGCAGATGACGTCCCCACTGCCACTGGTAGATTGCTTGCGGTCCCGCCAGCCCCAAAAATGTTTGCAATTCCTTAACGGTATAGCCACACGTGCGACGCAGGCGGTCTATGTTTCGTCCTGTCGCGCGGATGTCCAAAACGGGGAATATCATGTCGATCATATCGCAAATCTCCAAATCGCAATTCAAGTGGCTTAACGCTCATAGGACATTATAACAAGAAAGAACATACGTTTGCAAGCGATTGGTGGCTTGAATGTGAAATTTTATCCCGCACGCAAGCATAGGGAGTTGGCAATGTGCAGTGTTATAGCCTCATGTGACAAAGTAATAAACGCTGCAAATGGACAAATTTCACGATCAGCTATGTTCTTGTCCTCACCGTACCTAACGGGTACGCTTTCGTCCTGCGGCCTTGCTTATCGCAAAATTTGGCTCATTGCGGTCCATGAGTTTCAAGTGATACAATTTCAGGGTGATGCAAGGCAGGTGAGTTTGGGCATATGGTGCTATGTCAAACGAGCCTAACACAGTAACACCCGAAATTTACCACTTGAAACCGTTTTCTTACTTTGTCACATGAGGCTAGTAGATGTGCTATGCATTACACTTGTGTTGTGAAAAAACTTGACTGTGGAAGGATTGAGAAGATGAACGTATCAATACGCTCTTGGCAAATGGATGCTTGGTCATAGGGGTCGTGACAAAAGCGATAATAGGTGGTTTTGGAATCGCTACGCAAGGCTATATGACTTTGAAATAGCCCGTACAAGCAAAGCTGCCTATGCTGAGATGTATCGGCGGATGTCTGCAACGCTTACCAAAGATATGGATGTCTTGGAAGTCGCAACAGGAACGGGCTTGATTGCGTTGAATATCGCTTCGTCCGTTCACTCTATCGTTGCGACAGACTTCTCCCCGAAGATGATAGAAACGGCAAACAAAAAGAGCAAACCTCAAAATCTTGTATTCCAAAATGAAGATGCCACAGCACTCTCATTTGCTGACAACTCATTTGATGCGGTAATCATCTCGAATGCGCTGCATATTATGCCTGAACCACAAAAGGCTTTGTTTGAAATATCAAGAGTGCTAAAGAATAACGGATTTCTTATTGCCCCGAATTTCACACATGGACATTTAAAGAAGAGCACTTGGAATCTCAGTGCAAGCATTCTAAAACGAATCGGATTTGAGACATACCAAAAATGGACGCCGGAGGAATATGTGTCTTTTGTTGGCACCAATGGATTTGATGTAGATAATTGGTCGGTAATGCGAGCAGCTTTCCCTCTGGTATATTTGGAAGCGAGGAAAAGAGGAAAGAGTTACGTATCTGATGAATACAATAAACTTTATTAATGAATCTGGTTATCATGTCAGAGAACCACGATGGAGGCACTTGTTGTCGAGCTTGGTATTAACAAACGCAACACAGAAAAGAATGTCAAAACTTTAAAAGATTCTAGGGAAATCGTGCGCCAAGGTGCACGCAGAAACGGTCACGGGGAAGTGATTAACACAAAAAGAGAGTAATTTATTTTTTGAAGGAGATCGGTGTCATTCATAAGCAACAAGAATAAAATATTGATATTCGATACCGAAACCACGGGATTCCCGAAAAGCTATCGGAACAGCGCAGATATAGTGCAGGAAATTCTACAGCTGGCGATGATAGACGGCGAAGGACGTACTCGCTTTAACGAGATGTTTAAACCCGAACGAATAAGTACGTGGGCATCAGCGCAACGAGTACATGGGATATCTCCCGATATGGTAGAAGGCAAAGATTCGGCAAGGACTTTTCGTAAAGAAATTCAAGGAATTATCGATGAGGCGGACTTGCTTGTAGCGTACAATTTCGCATTCGACCAAATCTTTCTGCGCTCAATAGGGATTTCGTTCGTGGGTAAACAGTATTTTGATGTAATGAAAGTATTTGCACAACAACACGGCTCGCCCGTCGGTGTCATGCTCCATTGTTGACAGAAATGCAATCTGAGAGTAGTATAAACATATAGTTCGTAGGGGCTATATATTATACAACATGCAGCAATAAAAGGATTTGGCATGTCAATTGTTTCCCTAGACAAAGAAAGAATACTCAACACTATAGATCTTCAGGATAAAATGGAACATCTCGAAAAAAACAACTTGTTTTCTTGGGATGATTGTAAAAGCATTTTAGATAAATATTCAGAGAGAAAAAGTATCCTTAAAAAAGTAAGTGAAGATTTGTTATTGGAACTGAATGGAATAGAAGATGTCCATTCAATTCGGATTAGAATCAAAGACCCAGTAAGTCTAATTCAAAAAATCATTGTAAAAAAGTTTGAGAATAATGAGAAGTATGGAAGTCTCACTCCCGGCAATTATGATTTTTTAGTAACTGATTTAATTGGAGCCAGATTGATTCTTCGATTCAAACATGAATGGGAAAGTGTGCATAAGTGGCTGAGGATTATCTTTGATGTCAATAGGGGTGAAGATGACTATGCTCCGCCTTCTGCAGAGAATGTTGATTTTTATAAAGACAAAAATGAGTCTTTCCGCTGTTTTGTTGAAATACCTGTTGCGTATTACAGAAGTGGAGATGATGACAGCATATATTCTAAAGAAAATGATAATAGCATCAAACCTGTTCAATCAAAAAGTCATAGTAATTATAGGAGTATTCATTACGTCATCCGATATAAGAACGTATTTATTGAAATTCAAGTGCGGACGATATTTGAGGAGGCATGGGGCGAATGTAATCATGAATTGGTCTATAAACAGCCAGAGGGGACAAGAAAAATTATGCAAAAGAGGAGTTCCGATATATTAAGTGCCATTGCTCATCAAGGGGATGAGATAAGTAGTTTTATGTATCTTGTATCTCAGGGGGATCTACTTAATTTACCGGAAGGCTGTGAAGGTCTTGATTGTAGTAGAATTAAAATTGCGGAGAAGGGATAAGTGTAATATGTCACAATTATATAATACAGAAGTTCAGATAAAATTGTCAGACAGAATTGTCTCCGGTGGGATAAAAAGGGATGTATTGTCAAATTCTTCTCCTTGTTTTAGTGGGAAAGGTGAGGAAAGAGAATTGTCTCGGTATATTGCGTATACAAAAACTCTAAACTATTGGATATACAAGGAGAGAATCCAAGCATGAAAGATTTTTCCATTGAACAAAGTAGTTACAATTATTTATTAGAGTCTTTTGGGAAAGAGAAGCTTGATTCGCGTCACGACTTCGTTTATGAGCTCATGCATCATTACATTGAAACAGAAAAGATAGATGATAAAGTACGTATTAACGACATTCTACTGTGTCATGCCATTTTGGATTATTTTGCTGATGTACACCGAATAAGGGAATTTCATCCGATTGATCGAATTAATGAAGATAAAATTCATGCCTATATGGCATATTGGCTCCTTCGAAGAAAACCTATACAATTGTTAGTTGATGATGAACAATATGCATTTGTAAACGAAAACTTTGTATTAACTTATCTCGAAAGTTACTTGTTTCATGATGAGATCACCACACTTGTTGCCGAAAAATATAGAAGCACACACGATTTATTTTATAGAACACTTCTATATTTTTTTAAATATAGAAGTATCGATCCGCAGGGGATAGAATTAATGTTACTGGCATATAGAGGTGGACGATCTTTTCAATATTCGGCGGACATCTCGGGGAAAAAGTTTAGTGAGATTAATGCAAGTTTGCCAACCGATGTCGATTGAATTGGCGATGCAAATAGCCACCAAGGCGCATGAAGGGCAATTTGATAAAGGCGGAAAACCATATATCAACCATCCGATTGCTGTCTTTGAAATGGTGGAGGGGGAAGACGCAAAAATGGTTGCTTTGCTTCATGATGTCATCGAAGATTCTGAAACCACATTAGATGATTTACGTGCTGCCGGATTTAGTGAAAATATCGTAAGTGCGGTTGATTGTCTTACGAAAAGGGACGAAGAGGTGTATGAGAATTACCTTGTACGAGTGCGCAAGAATCACATTGCCCGTGATGTGAAACGAGCGGACTTGATACACAATATGGATACAAGCAGATTAACAGAGGTCACAGAGGATGATTTAAAACGGTTTCAAAAATATTCGAATGCAGTCTCTGTACTCATGAAATCAATTTAGATAAGTAAAATCAATAAATACAGGTACTAAACCCATGACAGAAATATCGTGGGTTTTTTATTGCCGAACCGGCGGCATATCCGGAAATCGCAACGCTGGGCACTGGTCAGCATACAAAGGTAAGTGAGAAATGAGCACTCAAATTGCACTCCGCGAACGCGGGATGATCCTAAATTATTTTATATCGCGACCCTATTGGCGAGATGGGGGAAAGTAGAAAAAAATGATAAAAGATAGCGAAAAAAGATATATAATCAATACAAAATTCAAGGAGGTTGAAAAAATGAAAAATAAGTCTGCGAAGCAGTGGTTATTGCTAGACATTATATTGTTCATACTGATTACGCCGATTATGGTGATATTCGATCTCGCGAAAAGAGCTAAATAAGTGTGCCCCGCGAAAACGGGCGTAATCCTGGAGCATCTTCTACGGTACACTCGCACTTAAATCCGGAAGCATTTATTGAATAGAGGTACGCATTGGAAATAATCAAAAAGAACAAAGCAATCATGGCGGCACTCATCGTCAATACGATCATTGCAGTGATGAAATATGTCATCGCTTTTTTCTCAGGGTCGGCATCGCTATTTTCGGAAGCGATCCACTCAACTGCGGATGCCTTCAACCAAATCGTGTTGCTCATCGGAAAGCGCAAAGCGAAAAAGGCGCCGGACACGAAACATCCTTTCGGCTATGCGCGTGCAACATTCTTCGCCTCATTTTGTGTGGCAGCTTTATTGTTCTTTGTCGGCGGTGCATATTCCTGCATGGAAGCAATTGAGAAAATAACACACACGTTAAAGGATACCGGTGAACATACCCTCGACATGATGGCATTGTGGATTGCCGCCGGCATACTCTTCGTATCCATCATCCTTGAAGTCTTTTCCTTCCGCACCGCAATGCATGAAGTGAAAGAGGAACAGGAAAAGGATGGCTCTGAGAAAGGACTCTTCAAATTCTATAAAGAAACCCGCAATTCTTCTCTGATTGTAATCGTTACCGAAGATTTGACCGCCATATTCGGGCTGGGACTAGCGTTTGTCGGAGTACTGCTTACATTGTTTACGGGAAATCCTATTTGGGATGCCATCGGTGGTGTTGCCATCGGGGTTCTGCTTATCGTTGCCGCTTTCGTTCTTGGCAAGGAAATCGCTTCACTCATCATCGGGGAGTCGCTGCCGGAAGAACGTCTAAACAAAATCAAAGAGGTTGTGCTTCGTACGCCGAAGGTCACTTCCTGCCGCAATATTAAAACTGTCGCAATTGGTTCGGACAGCATCCTCATCGAAATCGATGTGGAATTCGCAGCAGATGGGAGTGTATCTGCTGAAGATGTTATGCAAGCAATTACCGAGATTAAGACCAACGTGAAATCTTTATGGGTGGATGAAGAGATCTATGTGAGTACCTGTGTGGAAGCCGTTAAGCCTTTGAGCAATACAATATTCGAATAGCGAATAGAGAAAAAGTCATAGAGGAACAGGAGGGCAATCCTTGATGGAAAAACAACTGCCTCAAGTGGAGATACGCGCGTGGAAATTAAATGATGCACTCGCCTTATCGAAAGTCATAAGCAACAAAGCTGTTCAAGACAATCTGCGTGACGGTATCCCCTTCCCTTACACGGAGCAAGACGGTGCCGAATTTATTGAAACAATGCTCAATGCCGACGCGAGTGGTACTTTTGCATTCGCCATCACATGTTATGATGAGGTCGTTGGATCGATAGGGGCTTTTCGTCAGAATAACATTCATAACCGTACGGCAGAGATGGGGTATTATATTGCAGAGGCGTATTGGGGAAAGGGCATTACCACGGAAGCCGTGAAGTTACTTTGCAGCCATATTTTTGGCAACACGGACATCATAAGAATATTTGCCGAACCATTTTCGCAAAACACTGCCTCGTGCCGGGTCTTGGAAAAGGCAGGCTTTACATATGAAGGAACTCTGTATGCAAATGCGATCAAAAACGGCAATATTTTAGACATGAAGATGTATGCGCTACTGCGGTAAAGAAACACCCGCGGAAGCGGAATCACCATCGGTTTTGGTGAAAAATGCGGTGCCAGTATTTGTCTTACAAAATGTCTTCTAACGCGTTAAGCACCTCAATGTCGGCCCCAAGCCATTTCACGGAATAAAGGTTTTCTTTGTCGAGCCATCTCGCATCACGATGCTCTCGTAAAGAGACATCGCTTTTCAGTGAACATAAAAAACAATGCATAATTAAATGAAATTCGGGATAATCGTATTCCACATCAAGGAATGGGCGATCAATCGATATTTCAGCGTTGAGTTCTTCACGAATTTCTCGTATGAGCGCTTCCGCGGGCGTTTCTCCCGGTTCGATTTTCCCGCCCGGAAATTCCCAATATCCTGCATAGTTCCCGTATCCGCGTTGGGTGGTAAATAACCGACCGTCCTTAATCACCACTGCTGCTGCAACGTGAATCGATTTCATGGGATATCCTCCATAAAAACACGCATATCTTGATTTTTATCTGCTTCTATTCGTGCGCTAAGTATTTCTGCAGTTTGTCGAGGACTTCCTTGCAGTCAATAGGCTTAGAAACGTGGGCGTCCATGCCTGCCTCTAGGCAGGTCTCCACATTTTCGCGAAATACGTTGGCGGTCATGGCAACAATCGGAATGGTTTTGGCTCGCGGATGATCATGGGCACGTATCTGCCGAGTCGCTTCAAGTCCATCCATCTCCGGCATTTGCACATCCATGAATACTAACGCATAGCGTTCGGGGTCTGCCTTGAACTTCTCTACCGCAATTCTCCCATTATCGGCAACATCAATTATGAGCTTGGTTGGTTCAAGAAGCGCAAGAACAATCTCTTGGTTGAGGGGAATGTCTTCCGCAAGTAGAATGTGAACGCCCGGGAAGAGAGGGGATGTATCGTTCCTGTTTGCGGGAGATTCCTTCAAATGATCTTTGCCAATGCACTCATTGATCAACTCGGAAATCGCCGAAGGGAAGAGTGGCTTCGAAAGATATTTCTTCACACCCGCCTCGCGTGCCTCTTTTTCTATGGTGCTCCACTCGGTTGCCGAAATCATGGTAATGACCGACTGTTTACCACCACGTTCCGAAATCTTGCGTGAGAGTTTCAGTCCATCCATGCCGGGCATGCGCCAGTCAATGAAATAGATGTCATAAAATGCGCCGTTTTCAATGCGGTTGAGCGCCTTTTCTCCACTGTCTTCCACATCGCAAGCAATGTGGAAACGTTCGCAAAGATCCACAAAGAAATCCAGAATTTCCGGGTCGTCATCCACAACGAGAAGGCGCAGATTGTTCCAACCGGCGTCCGGTCTGAGCAAGCTGGATTGTGATTGTTCGCCACGCTTCATTTTCACCGTAAAGGAGAAGGTAGCACCGCAACCGAGCTCCGATTCGATCCAAATCGTGCCACCCATCAGTTCAACAATTCGTTTTGATATGGCAAGTCCAAGACCGGTTCCCCCAAACTGACGTTGTGTACCTCTCTCGGCCTGTTCGAAGGATCTGAAAATGCGAGATTGCTGCTCTTTGCTGATGCCAATACCGGAATCGGAAACGTTAACTTGAAGCGTGCAGTCGCCATCGGTTTCTTCGATCAAAACGGCGTTGAGGCGAATGGACCCTTCCTCCGGTGTAAACTTAATCGCATTGGAAAGCAGATTTGTAATGACCTGCGCCAAACGCTGGTCGTCACCAACAAGAACGTATGGAATACGGCGATCGATGGAAACTTGGAAGTTCTGATGGCGTTCTTCCATTCGGAAGTTGATGACATTGACCACCTTTCGCAACATCGTCTCGAACCCAAAGGTGGCATCGGAGAGTTCGAGCTTGTTTGCCTCAATTTTAGACATATCCAAAATATCGTTGATAACGCCAAGAAGATGAGAAGATGCATCTTCGATTTTATCGAAGGCATAGTCTTTGCGCTCCAGTTGATCGGAAGCTTTCCCGATGGATGTCATGCCGATAATCGCATTCATGGGTGTGCGCATTTCATGACTCATGTTGGAAAGGAAGTCGCCTTTTGCTTTGCTTGCCTGAAGCGCTTGTTCCAGGGCCTCTCCACGGTGTTTCTCCATTTGACCACGTGAAATTGCTCCGGCAATTGCACTGCTGATAGAGGTGACCAAAACTGCCTCACTATCGGTCCACACGCGCGAGTTCAGACACTCCTCCACGCTGATCAATCCCCAGAATTGATTTTCTACATAGATTGGCACCCAGATAAATGCCTTCAAGTTCAAAGCTGTAAAAGATCGATACCGCCCGCCAAAATCGATCAATATATCTTCACAAAAGATGCCTTCTATCTCTTTGGCGGAGGAAAGGGAGGGTGGGAAAACTGTCCCGGATAATTCATGAATCCCTGCCACTATGTTTTCCGCGGTGGCAGGTGCAGGGCGCCATTTGTCATCACTCATCCACGAATATATGGGCAGAATTGCGGTTCCTGTTTCGTTTGTCTTGGCGATAAGCACACGCGAAACATCCATAAATTCTCCAACCATACGCAATGCATCTGTAATCAATTCATCCATCGGTCTTTTGGAGAGGAAGCTCTGCGAGACAACAGACATAAGCTTTTGCTGCTGTAGTTGTGCATTTAGTCGCATTTCGTCTTGATAATGCACAACTGTACTTGCCAACATCAGAGACGCAGAGCGTAAGATGCGAATTTCATCTGCACTGAAATACCTCTTGTCGTTGTGACAGTCGTCAAAGCTTACAAACCCCCAAAATGCGTTTTGTAAATAAACCGGAACGACGAGAATCGATTGGATTCCGAAAGCGGATAGGAGTATTTGTTCCTCTTCTGAAAGGGTAGACACAGGTCCATTGATAGGTTGATCGTTTTGGAAGTGCTCTTCCCAAACGGGGAGGCGATCGATATATGCGTGCCCGGTTTTCGTTTGGAGAGAAATCGCGTGGTAGTGATCGCTAATTTCCCAATTATATTCCTGATAATAAATGGGTTGATCCCCTTTGTCATGATTACGCCAGAGATACATACGATCAATCTCAAGATTTCGCCCGATAATGCCCATTGCGATACTCAAAGACGCTTCAAGATCAATCAAATCGGAGGCAAGAAGTGTCTCTGCCGATTCATTGGCAACGCTGAGCATTTGATTGAATCGCTTCGCCTTTCGCTGCTCATGCATAAAAACGTGACCCTGAAAGATAATAATGGCACCGATACAAATCGCAAGAATCACATAGGAAAAATAGTGATCGAACGGGCGCTGCTCAGGATGTAAGGGTGAAAGCAACTGCGGATACATCTCTCCCAGGTAATAGCAGAGACCGGTGAGAATAAGCTGAATAAACAGCATGATGAACAGACCCCATCCGCTGATGAGCAAAAAGATGACGACGGTACTCAACACAAAATAGGCGGTAACTGCGGAGTTGATGCCTCCCAAGAAAAAGAAGGCACCGGGAAAGAGAATGTCACAGATAACCACCGCCGTGACCCAGGTAAGTACCTTATGCCATAAAAACCGATTGCTCAGATAGAAGAGCGTGATGATACAGAGAATCAAGAATGCGATGAGTGCAATTAGACCAATATCGGACCCAATGATAATGCGCAGAATCAACACTGCGGAGGCACCAAAGAGACCGATGAGATAAACCACATTTATTTTTCGCGCCTCCAAAGGGATGTTCTCGGAGAACACATAGGCGTCAATGATTTTTTTCAGATACTTCATCGTTTTTTTCTGTGGTGTGAATTTGTGCTAACGGATTATCTTGTTATTATATAGGAGATTCATAAGATTGGTATAGTACTTTATTCGAAGCATTCGCTATACTGAAATATAGGGGCTAGGATGAAAGGAAATGATGGACGGAAGCTTTTTTGATCAGGTCTATAAAGTCGTTGCAGAAATACCGTATGGAAAAGTTGTCTCCTATGGTCAAATTGCACGTATGCTTGGCAATCCCCGTGCGGCGCGTGAAGTCGGATGGGCAATGCATGCCTGTCCCGATGCGCTTCCGTGGCAGCGCGTCGTCAAACAAGATGGCACGATTACAGGTGGTGCGCACGCACATCTTCGCAGAGCTATTCTTATGGAAGAAGGCGTATCTTTTCTTCGTGATGGGAAAGTAGATATGGAACAATGCAGATGGGACAAAACCGATATAGGGAAATAAATTTACCGGGCGAGATGGTTAACATTCTAACCGATTGGTATGCACAGTCCGCAAAAGATTATGTGTGGCGACAGGATACCGATCCTTATCGCGTATGGCTTTCGGAGATTATGCTTCAGCAGACGCGTGCGGAAACAGTGATTCCATATTACATACGGTTTCTTAACGACCTCCCGACCATTCAATCCCTTGCAGAAGCAGAGGAAGGCAAACTGATGAAGCTTTGGGAAGGGCTCGGTTATTACCGTCGTATACGAAATATGCAGCACGCAGCGCAGATCATTTTGCAGGAGTACGGCGGTGTATTCCCCTCGGACCCCAAGGCGATTCGTAGCCTTCCGGGCATCGGAGAATATACGACCGGGGCAATTGCGTCCATCTGCTTTGATTTGCCGATTCCGGCAGTGGATGGAAATGTACTACGTGTTATTGCGAGAGTTGTTGGTCTTTCTGCGTCAGTGGATGCCCCGCAAACAAAGGAAGCTGTCCGTGTTGCGCTTGAAAAAATTTATCCTGCCGCAGGTTCCGGGCGATGTGGCGCATTTACACAAAGTTTGATGGAAATCGGACAAACCTTCTGTATCCCGAACGGCGCGCCAACCTGTGAAAGATGTCCCCTTCATAAGAATTGCAGAGCACATGCTTTGGGAGAGGAAGCGTCCTACCCGGTACGAATTCCGAAAAAAGAAAAAAAGGAAGTGGATATCAGTGTTTTCGTGATCGCTTGCGAGAACAAAATTCTTCTTTGCAGACGTCCGCTGAAAGGGCTCCTTGGAGGCATGTGGTCGCTTCCGAATCGCGAAATGCACATGAATGAAAACGAAGTGTATCGGTGGTTTGCGCCTGTAGGAGAGAGACTTCTTTCTGTTGAAGACATGGGTCAGCATATCCATGTGTTTACGCATATTCGTTGGAAGATGCATGGCTTTTCAATTTCCTTTGAAAACGCATCCTCCGTCGATTGTTCGAAGGTGGCGAATCTATTTGAGACAGAAGAATTTGTTTGGGCAACGCCGAGGGAAATTGCAGAGGATTACGCGCTTCCAAGCGCATTTCGAAAAATCTGGGATTGTACCCATGGGAGAAGCGTATGAAATTGATTCACCCATGGCCGCCGCTTTTTGACAAAAATTCAAAAGTGCTCATCCTGGGAACAATTCCTTCGCCGAAATCCAGAGAAATGGGTTTCTTTTATGGGCATCCTCAGAATATCTTTTGGAAGACATTGGCGCAGGTTTTGAATCAACCTGAACCCGATAGCAATGTGAATGCCCGCCGGGCGTTTCTGCTGGAAAATCGAATTGCGCTTTGGGATGTTTTACATGCATGCGAAATTGAAGGTGCCTCCGATGCAAGCATTCGAAATCCGGAACCAAATCGGTTTCGTACGCTTTTGGAAAAAACGCAAATCCAAACGATTTTCACGACAGGGAAATCCGCAACCAACTTATTTAATACACTTTGTGCCGAAGAGGTAGGAACGAGTGCGATTTACTTGCCATCCACCAGTCCGGCAAACCGCGCAACTCAAAAAAGACCTGAATTTTATGAGCAATGGAAAAAAGTTGCAGAGGCACTTGACAAAAAAACAAAAGAACATATATAATTGAATACACGCTCATATATTCAATTGTTTGGAGGAGTTTATGAATCCCAATCCTATACAAGACGATCTATGCGGATGTCGGATGATCCACGAGGAAGTCATCGAGAAGGTTCGCGGTAAAATGCCGGAAGACAACACGCTTACCGAGCTTGCCGACTTATTCAAGATTTTCGGTGATCCTACGCGGGTTAAGATTTTGAGCGCGCTTTTCGAATCTGAAATGTGCGTCTGCGATATTGCCGCATTGTTGGGCATGACCGATTCGGCTATTTCACATCAACTTCGTACGCTTCGACAAACAAAGCTGGTGAAGAATCGCCGGGAGGGAAAAACGATCTATTATTCACTCGACGACGAGCATGTGGGCACCATCTTTATGCAAGGGTTATTACACGTTCGCCATACATAAACCATCACATAGAAAAGGAAGAAATTTTTTTAGCAGAATATATGAATACATGCTCATATATTCATGGAAAAAATCGGAGGGAAAACAATCATGGCACTCAATTTAGAATCTCACGCAAAATCATGTTCATGCTGTGAACCGATAAGTCTAAAACAGGAGAGCTGCTGCGACCACGGACACGACCACGACCACGGGCAAGGCCACGACCATGGACACGACCACGGGCACACGCATTCAAAGAAGGAAGACTCGACCAAGCGCAAGATGATTCGTCGCGTGGTTTTCGGGGTTGGCATCATTGCCTTTCTTATTGCATTGCTCGCACCCTTGTCGGAGCCGTTTCCCTTGGTGATTTTTCTTACCGCATATCTATGCATTGGCGGTAATGTCCTTCTAGGTGCTGCGTACAACATCACGCGCGGACAAATCTTTGATGAAAACTTCCTTATGGCAATCGCATCCATCGGCGCATTTTGTATCGGTGAATATCCGGAAGGTGTTGCCGTAATGCTCTTTTATCAAATTGGCGAAGCGTTTCAAGAAATGGCGACGGGGCGGGCGCGAAAGTCCATTGCCTCCTTAATGGATATCCGCCCTGAATATGCCAATATAAAAAGAGGCGACACAATCGAAAAAGTGGCACCGGAAGCCGTTGAAGTCGGAGATTTTATCCTTGTCAAACCGGGCGAAAAAATTCCTTTGGATGGGATCGTAGAAAGCGGATATGCCGCATTGGATACCTCTGCACTTACGGGAGAATCCATGCCACGCGATGTGGGAGAAGGCGATTCCGTACTATCCGGATCCATCAATACCAATGGCTTGTTGACGATACAGGTCACCAAGGTCTTTGGTGAATCCACGGTCTCAAAGATTCTTGAGTTGGTCCAAAATGCCTCTGAGCGGAAGGCGCCTGCAGAAACATTCATCACGAAATTTGCTCGATACTACACGCCGGCAGTCGTATTTCTTGCTGTGGCACTTGCCATCGTCCCGCCGCTACTGTTTGCGGCAGAAACCTTTTCAGAATGGATCGGGCGTGCACTGGTTTTCCTGGTCGTTTCCTGCCCTTGTGCCTTGGTTATTTCCATCCCCTTGAGCTTCTTCGGAGGCATAGGTGCTGCGTCACGAAAAGGAATTTTAGTCAAAGGCGGCAATTATTTAGAGGCGCTTTACCGTGCGCAAGTGGTTGTATTTGACAAGACCGGAACCTTGACAAAAGGTAAATTCCGCGTATCGGCCATCGTGCCGGGAGAGGGGTTTTCCGCGGAAGAAATTCTTGAAGCGGCTGCCTTTGCCGAATGCTACTCAAACCACCCCATTGCGCTGTCGATCATGGATGCCTATGGGAAGGACATTCCGGAAAACAGTTCCCCGCAATACGAAGAAGTATCCGGGAGGGGTGTACGCGTATCCGCCTACGGCAGAACGCTCCTTGTCGGCAGTAGCCGTTTCCTGCGCGAAGAGCAGATCGAACATCAAGCCGTTGAAGGTGGCGGAACTGTTGTGTACGTTGCGATAGATGGACGTTTTGGCGGGTATATCCGAATCGAGGACGAAATCAAGCCAGACAGCATTCAGGCAATCAAAGATTTAAAAGCCATTGGCATCGAGAAAACGGTGATGCTCACCGGCGACAACAAAGGTGTGGCGGGGGAAGTGGCCGGGCAGTTAGGTATTGACGAAGTACACGCAGAATTGCTACCAAACCAGAAAGTGGATGCCATCGAACAACTTGAGGCAGCACTTCCCGAGAAAAAAACACTCATCTTTGTCGGAGACGGACTAAACGATGCACCTGTCTTGGCACGTGCAGATATTGGGATTGCAATGGGTGGGGTAGGAACAGAAGCTGCAATTGAGGCTGCCGATATTGTGCTCATGACAGATGAGCCATCCAAGATTGCGGAAGCGATTCGCTTAGCCCGAAAAACCCAGACCGTTGTTCGCCAAAACATCATATTTGCCCTTGCGGTAAAAGGCGTCATCCTCTTACTCGGAGCCGCAGGAATCGCGACGATGTGGGAAGCTGTTTTTGGAGACGTTGGTGTTGCGTTGATTGCAATTTGTAATGCGATGCGGATTAAATAGAGGCGTTTACGCCTTTGTCACATGAGGCTGACACCCAAATGTTCCAGCAGGAGTTTTGAGCCGATGAAAATAAGGATAAGACCACCGGCTATGCGCGCTTTGGTTTCAAAGCGCGCACCTGCTTTTTGACCGACTTCATATCCCACAAACGAGAGGGTAAATGTAATGACACCAATGAAGGTGATCGCCGTAAAAATTTGAACGTTAAGAAGCGAAAAACTCACACCAACGGCAAGTGCATCTATGCTTGTGGCGATCGCCAACGGAAACATTTTCCGGAAGGATGCATTTACAAGCGCGTCTTCGTTTTTCGCAACGGCATCCGATGAATGCCTGGAACGAAGTGCGTCGATAATCATTTTCCCACCGAGAATTCCGAGAATAAAAAATACAACCCAATGATCGACCTTGGAAATCTTATCTGAAAATTGTAGTCCGGCAAAATATCCGATTGCCGGCATTGCTGCCTGTGCGATACCGAAGTAGATGCCGACAGCCACCGCCGTCTTTTGGTTTCGCGTTTTCTCAGTTAAGCCGACGCCGATTGCCACTGCGCAGGCATCCATGCTTAGTCCGACAGCAATGATAAACAGTTCAAGAAAGCTCATACGAATTCTCCAAAGAAAAACCAAACGCAAAGGCGACGTAATGAACATTATACAACAGCCTCCTGCGACAAAGGAAGAAAACAGATAATTTAATTTAATATTCTGAATATTTCTAATTTTGTGCTTGATTTTCCCTTTTCTTCGCGTTATACTACGAAATGTGTTGAATTTATTTATATTTTTTGGATTGTGAAAGGGGTGAGTGAATTGGTAAATACCGGAGATACAGCTTTCATTATTATATGCACTGCTCTCGTCTTCATCATGACACCGGGTCTCGGATTTTTTTATGGAGGTCTTGGACGACGGAAAAACGTTGTAAGCAACATGATGAATTCCGTATTTATTCTCGGGATTGGAATTGTTTTATGGGTTGTCGTGGGTTATTCTATGGCCTTTGGTGGGAATACCGCGGGCATCTTTGGTTCTTTTGATCACATTTTGATGAAGGGAATCTCTATGAACGATATGCTAGATCCCGAAGCGGAAAGCGGCTCGATTCCCGTTTACGTGTTCGCAGCATTTCAAATGATGTTTGCTTTAATTACGCCGGCAATTATTACAGGGTCGGTGGCCGGAAGAATTCGTTTTAAGGCACTTGTCCCAATCATCATCCTTTGGTCGATCATCGTCTACTATCCTCTTGCACACATGGTGTGGGGCGAAAACGGACTGCTCGGAAGCGGATGGCTTGAGTCGATTGATTTTGCAGGCGGAAACGTAGTTCATATCAGCTCCGGTGTTAGCGGCCTCGTTTTGGCGATTCTCGTCGGGAAACGTCAGCGGTATGATAAAGTTACATATCGCGTGCATAACATTCCGTTTGTTATGCTCGGAATGGCTTTGCTGTGGTTTGGTTGGTTCGGGTTCAATGCCGGATCGGCTCTTGCGGCAAACGAGCTTGCCGGTCATGCCTTCCTAACAACGGCGGTTTCGGCAGCGGCGGCCTTGGTTAGCTGGATGGTGATTGACCTGCTTCGTGAGGGCAAGCCAACCTTGATTGGTGCCTGTACCGGTGTGGTTGCAGGATTGGTTGGGATTACGCCGGGTGCAGGATTCGTACCGGTGTACGCTGCGTTGATTATTGGGCTCTTGGTTTCGCCCATTTGTTACTTCGGAATTGCGCTCGTTAAAAGAATCATTAAAATCGATGACGCACTTGATGCGTTTGGGTGCCACGGCATCGGAGGCATCTTTGGCGGCATCATGACAGGGCTCTTTGCAGATGCGTCTATCGGAGGCGTGGATGGTTTGGTCTATGGCGCTCCGGAGCAGCTTGGTAAGCAGGTTATTGCAATTCTTATTTCCATT
>JAITTH010000168.1 GCA_031287295.1 Eubacteriales Family XIII. Incertae Sedis bacterium | reverse complement strand
ATCGATTGCGAGAAGTTATTTAAGGAGGAAAGCAAATGCAGTTAAAGGATTACGGTTTGACCGCCGAGCAGGTCATCGAGCTTACCAAAAAGTATATGATCGACACATATGAAAGATTTTCATTTGTTTCGGTTCGCGCCAAGGGTATGTATCTTTATGACGAAAACGACAATGCCTATCTTGACTTCTATGGCGGCATTGCGGTAAACAGTGCAGGAAACTGTAACGAAAAGGTTGTAGCTGCGGTCATTGATCAGGTTCAAGATCTCATGCATACATTCAACTACCCGTATACGATTCCCCAAGCACTTCTTGCAGAAAAGATCTGTACAACAATTGGAATGGACAAAGTTTACTATCAGAATTCCGGTACAGAGTCTAATGAAGCAATGATTAAGCTCGCTCGTAAATATGGTACAGACAATTACGGTCCGAATCGTTATCACATCGTAACAGCGAAAAAGAGCTTCCATGGTCGTACATACGGCGCGCTCTCCGCAACCGGTCAACCGGAAAGTGCAATCCACAAAGGATTCGAGCCGGTGCTTCCCGGATTCTCTTATGCAGAATTCAACAATCTCGATTCTTTCAAAGCGGCAGTAACCGATGACACCATTGCCATTATGGTTGAGCCTGTTCAGGGCGAAGGCGGTGTTATTCCTGCAACGAAGGAATTCCTTGAAGGTCTCCGCAAGCTCTGCGACGAGAAGGGCATGCTGCTTCTCTTCGACGAAGTTCAGACAGGTTGGTTCCGTACGGGTACCGCAATGTGCTACCAGTCCTATGGCGTAAAACCGGATGTCGTCTCCATGGCCAAGGCTCTTGGTGGCGGAATGCCCATCGGTGCGATTGCTGCAACCGCGAAAGCTGCTGCCACACTCAATCCCGGATCCCATGGATCTACCTATTCAGGAAACCCGATTTGCTGTGCAGCTGCATTGGCACAGGTCAATGAAATGATCGACCGCAAGCTCGGCGAAAATGCGACGGAAGTCGGCAACTACTTCATGGATAAACTCAAGACCCTTCCGCATGTGAAGGATGTTCGTGGCATGGGCCTGCTCGTCGGTGTAGAATTCGATATTCCGAATGCAGTTGATATCAAGCACAATGCAATCGACAGAAACCTTCTGACGACAGCGATCGGTGCCAATATCATTCGTATGGTACCGCCGCTCATCGTCACAAAGGAAGATTGCGACAAGGCTTACGCGATCCTCAAGGAATCTGTAGAAGCCATCGGCTAAAGCATTCCGAAAAGTTCAACAGAACATAGAAAAAAGGGCTGTCTCAAAATGAGACGGCCTTTTTATATATCTCCGGTTAAGTTAAACGCGACTCGTTGTGATTCAAATAATCTTTTGTACGAGCAATATCGGTCACGAGCAAAGGATTATCTTGTTTCATGGATGCAATAAGTGAGGGAATCTTCTCTTGATCAGCCATGATCGCATCAAGTTCGGTCTGCGTGATCCCTACCAACTGTATAAAATCCAGTCGTCCGTGAACGGTATTTGTCCCGGCAAGCTCGGTATCCTCTACCACCAGAAGTCCGGTCAATTTGCTCCCGGAATCTACTTTTATGGGATTGCCGCCGCCGGAAATGTATTGGTTCGGCTCCAGATACCGTTTGGAGGTGAACGTGTAGCGAGCCAGATTGGATAGCATATCAAGAGCCCACAGGTAATCGGCTTCCTCGCAGAGCGGTAGTTTGAGGGTCATCTCGTAGCCCCATTTACTGAATTCACCACCGAAGGACTCCTCATTTGTGTACAGTTCAGACATGCCGTATGTGACGATGTGAAGATGACCATATTGGGAGGTGTATACACTATAGCCGTCCAAATACTGGTCGCCACCGAATATGGCACGGACTGCCATATTCGTGCCATAATGTTTTGGTTCCTGATTACCATATCGTTTTTCCATGCAGGAATCGATTGCGTCCCAGCCGGGTGCCCAATCTTCAATTTCCTTTGCTTTTTGTTTGTATTCATCGATCGTCATAGCCATGTATCCTCCGCAGATTTTGCGACATTTATTACCTTGTCACATGAGGCTATCATCCAATTGATTCTGCGTCAATGCTTTCAGGACCATCGCAAAGATTTCACCAATCCTTGAAAAAGGAACTTAAAATGAAATTCAACGAAAGGGGATTGCTACAAACCGTTGCACGGAAAGAAGTGGAATTGACCATTGTATGGTGGTAAAATGAAAATGATTGATATTTATGATACGAAAAGGATTCCAATAGGAGGAAAAAATGGCAGACGATAAGAACAAAACGCGTGAGGAGATCGAAGACGACGATGACGCTCCCATGATCGTGACGCTCGAGTATGATGACGGTACGGTGGTTGAGACAGAGGTGATGGGTGTTTTCGATGCAGACGGGAAAGACTATATAGCCCTGATCCCGAACGACAATTCCGACGATGTGTATATTTATGGATATAAGGAAACCGGCGAAGACGAATTCGATCTGATCGACATTGAAGACGACAAAGAATTCGAACGCGCAGTAGAGGTGTTTGACAAACTGGTTTCCGAAGAAGAATAGAAGGCTTTATGCAAAAGTACGACTATGACATTATAATTGTCGGGGCAGGAGCATCCGGTGTTTTTGCTTCCTATGAGTTTACAAAACTTGATTGTAAAGCAAAGATTCTCGTGATAGACAAAGGCAGAGCGTTGGAGTTCCGGCGGTGTCCCATTACCACAGGTGACGTTGAACGTTGTATTCGTTGCACCCCATGCAGCATTATGAATGGCTATGGTGGTGCAGGCAGCCTTTCGGATGGGAAGTATAATATTACAACCGAATTCGGAGGAGAACTCCATCGTTATGTTGGAACAAAAAAAGCCATCGAACTCATGAAATATGTAGATTCCGTGCTGGTTTCTATGGGTGGAGGAGATGCAAAACTTTATTCGACTGCGAGTTCCGATCTGAAGACGATTGCCCTCCGAAACGACCTTCATTTGTTGGATGCCATGGTGCGTCATCTCGGCACCGATCGAAACGTTAAGATTCTCGAAAAGATATTTGCGTTTACAAGCCGGAATGTAGATTTTATATTCGAAACTACCGTGGAAGACGTTGAAAAAACGCCACAGGGCTTTTCGATACGCACAAACAAGGACGAGAAGCGGTATACCTGCAAAGACCTTCTCTTGGCAGCAGGGAGATCCGGATCGAAATGGATGAGCGATACGGTTCGAAAATTCGGCATTCGCCAACAGAGCAATCGCGTGGACATAGGTGTTCGCGTTGAATTGCCGGCAGAAGTGTTTAAGCACATTACGGATGAGGTTTACGAGAGTAAAATTGTTTACCAAACCGATAAGTACAACGATATGGTACGCACATTTTGTATGAATCCGTATGGAGAGGTCGTTTCGGAAAATACGAATGGCATCATTACGGTGAACGGGCATAGTTATGCGGATCCGAAATTGCACACGGGCAATACCAATTTTGCGTTGCTTGTTTCCAATAAATTTACGGAACCGTTTAAAAACAGCAATGAGTATGGAGAGTCCATTGCAAAATTGTCGAATATGTTGGGGGGCGGGGTTCTCATGCAACGCTTTGGGGACCTTGTAAAGGGGCGTAGGAGCAGCGAAAAGCGGATGCTCAAGTGTTTTACCGTACCCACCCTAAAAGCGACGCCGGGGGATCTTTCTTTGGTCATTCCGAAAAGGCAACTGGATAACATCATCGAGATGGTATATGCCCTCGATAAAATTGCTCCGGGAACGGCGAATGAAGATACCTTGCTCTATGGTGTGGAAGTGAAATTCTATAACTCCGAAATTGAAGTCAATGAAAATCTCGAAACGAAGATCGAAGGACTTTATGCGCTGGGAGACGCTTCCGGTGTTACACACAGCCTTTCGCAGGCTTCCGCAAGCGGAGTTTTGGTGGCGAGACGGCTTGCCGAAAAGTACGGGTGTATTTAAGCGAAAGGGGATTGCTCGAACCCGCGCAATCCTCTTTCGCTCCCATGATAAACAAAAGAAAAAAGGCAATCACAGATTTGAGACCGCCTTTTTTCTTCAATTGTTTAGACTTTTTCAGTTTATTGCATAGAGAGGTTATGCTTTCGCTTTTGCTGCTTCTTCTGCTTTCAGCGATTCAATGATGCTGTCAACAAGGCTATCCATCTCCAAGCCCTTTTCTTCGGTGAGAGAAGAGTTGATGGTCAGCTCGTCGCCAAGCACGGTCATCTGCTTCAGTTCCTTGTCGAGATACTCACGGATGAGGTCGCCGGCTTTCGGTGCCCATGTTCCGTTTTCAATGACAGCGAAGGTACGTTTCTGCAAATTAAGTGCCTTCATATCAGCAAGGTAATTGTGAATCAGCGGATAGATTCCAAGATTGTACGTCACAGAAGCGATTACGATGTGACTGTACTGGAAGGTCTCGGAAATGAGCCAAGAGACATGCGTATTGGATACGTCGCGAACCTTCACATTCCGGACACCTTTTTCACGAAGCTTTGTCGCCAGGGCAACCGCCGCATTTTCTGTGTTTCCATACATGGAAGCATAGATGATGAGTACGCCGTTGACTTCCGGCTCGTAACGACTCCACTGGTCATACTTTCCGATGATGTAACCAAAGTCTTTTCTCCAGACGGGACCGTGCAGCGGGCAGATATATTTTACCTGCGGAAGCAGTGGTCCGGCTTTCTTCAGAAGTGCCTGTACGTGCGGACCGTATTTGCCAACAATGTTGGTCAAATAACGACGCGCTTCATCGATCCAGTCGCGATCGAAATCGACTTCATCGGCAAACAGTACGCCATCCAGCGCAATGAAGGAACCGAATCCGTCTGCGGAGAAGAGGACGCCGTTTGTTACATCAAGACTGACCATGGCTTCCGGCCAATGTACCATAGGTGCATAGACAAATGCGATGGTGTGCTTTCCGAATGTGCGCGTATCTCCTTCAACAACTTCTTCGTAGCGACCATCAATCTCAAATCCGAATTGGCGCATCATCATGAAGGCCTTTTCGTTGCTGATGAGCTTTGTCTCGGGATGTCTGAGCAATATTTCATTGATCGATGCTGCGTGGTCCGGCTCAAGATGATGGATCACGAGATAATCCAGCGGCTTTCCATTTAGGAGATATTCGACGTTTTCGATATATTGGCGGCATACCGCCCAATCTACCGTGTCAAACAGTACGGTTTTCTCATCCAGGAGCAGATAAGAGTTGTAGGAAACACCAGTCGTTAGAGGATGAATATTTTCAAACAACGAAAGGCGGTGCTCATTTGCGCCGACCCAATAAAGGTCGTTGGTTATGTTTCTTGTGCAATGCATGATTTTCCTCCTATTTAGCATTCATTTTATTTTATCCCGGTTGTCAATTCACCGTGATTTAGACTTCGATGAATTGATCTTTCTCTTCGCCGCATTCCGGGCAAATCCATCCATCCGGCAGGTTCTCGAAAGGAGTACCTTCCATGACATCGCTTGTTGGATCGCCGAGATCTTGGTTGTACTCGTAACCGCAACCGTTGCAAATATAGCTGTTCCATACCGGTGGTAGTTTTTTCGGGGTGGAACGTTTGATTTTCTTCATCGGAGGCGCAGCTTTCTTTGCTTCTCCGGTGTTCAATGCTGCGGTAAGAAGCGGAACAATCTCAAACAGGTCGCCCACAATACCGTAATCGCAATTTTTGAAAATCGGTGCGTTCGGATTGTTGTTGATGGCAACGATGGTTGATGCGTTCTTGATTCCTTTTAGATGCTGACCTGCGCCGGAGATACCGACGGCGATGTAGAGATTTCCGGTGAATGTCTGA
>JAITTH010000160.1 GCA_031287295.1 Eubacteriales Family XIII. Incertae Sedis bacterium | reverse complement strand
CGAAGAATATATAATGCCATCCCCACTGATCGACAAGCCAACCTGCCAGAGTCGGACCAAATGCGGGTGCAACACCCATGACGACGCCGACAATGCCCAATGCAAATCCCCGATTCTCTTTCGGGAAAACAAGCATGACGACGACAGACACAAAGGGCAGCTGAATGCCGGCACCAACAGCCTGCAAAATACGTCCGATCAGTAAAATGGAAAAGTTGGTTGAAAAAGCGCAAATTGCAGTTCCCGCGAGAAAGATGATCATAGCCGCAAAGAAGAGTTGTCTGGTACTGAAACGCCCGATGAGCCAAGCGGTAATGGGAATCATCAATCCATTTACAAGCAAAAAGATGGATGTAAGCCACTGTCCTTCCGCTGCCGAGATATGAAAGTCGCGCATAATGCTGGGCAGCGCAGGAGACATTACGGTTTGATTTAAGACCGAAACGAATCCTCCCATGATAATAATTCCGACCATGAGCATATCTTTACGCGGGATTTTCTTTTTTGAATCGAATTTCATATCCTAATTATACACACTTTCTAAGACCCTTCCGGGCAAAATTCATTGACACAAAAGAGGGGCAATGATAATATTAGGATTGCATTTTTGCGATACCGCATATGCTCGCTTAGCTCAGTTGGTAGAGCACCTGACTCTTAATCAGGGTGTCCAGGGTTCGAGACCCTGAGCGAGTACCATCAATAAAAGACAGCCAAACGGCTGTCTTTTATTGATTCGCGTGATTGTTGAGATTCCATTGCGGTCCATGAGTTTCCGGTGATATAATTTATACCTACACAGTAGCATCCAAAATTTATCGCTTGAAACCGTTTATTTTTTCACATGAGGCTGGCATATGCAAATTCTAAAAGAGCGAATCATAAAAGACGGGCTGGCGCTCGGTACAGAGATTCTAAAAGTCGATTCCTTCTTAAACCACCAAATAGACCCGAGACTGATGGAACAAATCGGTGCAGAGTTTCGCCTTCGTTTTGACGATGTCGCCGAAAAAATTGACAAGATTCTAACCGTAGAAGCCTCCGGCATCGCCGTTGCAATGTTTGCTGCACGCCATTTTGATTATCCGCAGGTGGTCTTTGCGAAAAAAGAACAGCCAAGCACCATGAATGAAGGATATTATGCCGCAGAAGTACGATCTTTCACAAAAAATATCGTTTCTTCCATTCGAATCGCAGATAAGTATCTTTCCAGCGGAGAAAACGTCCTCATCATTGATGATTTTCTTGCCCACGGAGAAGCAGGAACCGGCCTTGTGGATCTTGTGCGACAAGCCGGGGCAAATGTTGTGGGAATGGGAATCGTCATCGAAAAAGAATTCCAAGGCGGAGGACATCGAATACGCGAAAAAGGCGTTCGTGTGGAATCGCTCGCGGTGGTAAAAAAGATAGCGGACGGTGTTATCTATTTTTGATATAATTGCAACATGGGAAACGCTAAAGAATTACTTATTTTACAGTTAGAGGAATGAGGAGGGTTTTATGAAGAAAAGAGTGTTGGTTTTATTGTTGGCATTTGCAATGGTCTTTGCATTTTCTGCCTGCGGAGAAAAGAAGGCGGATACAGATGACAAAGATGAAGTTCTAAAGATTGGTTTCATCTACATTGGTTCCATCAATGACAAGGGCTATACCGAAACACAGCACAACGGAACCGTTGCGTTGCAGGAGCATTTTGCAGACGAAGTGGAATGCCTCTGGGAAGAAAATATCGAAGAGAGTACGCAAGCCGTTCAGGATTCAGCGACACGCCTCATCGACAACGGATGTACGGTCATCGTTGGAACAAGCTATGGCTTCGGAACGCCACTTTTCGAAATGGCAAATTCAGGCGACTATGACGACGTCACCTTCCTGCATTTTTCAGGAAGCGATATCAATGACACGAATTTCGGCAACTACTTTGGTGCCATGGAAGAACCGAGATTCCTCTCGGGTGTCATCGCGGGTCTCCAGACAACGAGCAACAAGCTCGGATATGTTGCGGCGTTTGACAACATGGAAGTAAACATCGGCATCAATGCGTTCACGCTCGGTGCAAGATCCGTCAATCCGGATGCACAGGTTATCGTCACCTACACAAAATCTTGGTACGATCCTTCCGGAGAAAAGTCGGCAGCGGAAGCCTTGCTTGCACAGGGTTGCGATGTCATCACACAGCATGCCGATACATCTGGTCCACAGCTTGCGGCAGCAGATGCGAAGAAGTTTGCCATCGGATACAACCTGGACAACAGTGGACTCGAAGGTCTCGAGGATGCTTATCTCACAGCCCCTGTTTGGCATCATGATGCCTACCTTATTTCGGTTGTCGAGACAATCAAAGATGGTACCTGGAAGCCGGAATCCTATTATGGAACCATGGCAGACGGTTACATTTCCCTTGCTCCGCTGACGAAGAATGTCACAGACGAAGCAAAGGCAAAAGTTGAGGCGCTCGAAAAAGAAATCAAAGACGGCACCCTGAAAATCTTTGTCGGACCGATTAAAGACAATCAAGGCAATGTCATGGTAGAAGAGGGCGAAACGCTCGACAGAGCAGGAATTTGGGAAGTGAACGGAGTCCTTGTAGAAGGCGCTACGGCGACGAATTCCGGAAAATAGAAACTGAGAAAGAGGTAGTTTGATGACGTCTACACCTGCGATACGCATGGAACGCATCACAAAAACCTTTGGCACTGTCACGGCCAACGATAACATTAACCTAACCGTTTGGAACGGCGAGATTCACGCATTACTCGGTGAGAACGGTGCAGGGAAAAGTACATTGATGAACATGCTGTCGGGGATATACCGCCCCGACAGCGGTTTTATATTGATTGACGGAAAGCAGGTGAACATTGCCTCCCCGAAAGATGCCATCAAAATGGGCATCGGTATGATACATCAGCATTTCAAACTTGTTGATGTTATGACAGCAGCAGACAACATCATCATTGGACAGAAGGGGAAGTTCCTCCTGTCCCGAAAAGATGCACATCAAAAAATCAAGGAGATATCTGAGCGATATGGTTTGGAGATAGACCCGGCGAAGAAAGTATACGAAATGTCTGTCAGTGAGAAGCAGACGCTGGAAATCGTGAAAGTTCTATATCGAGGGGCACGTATTCTCATCATGGATGAACCGACGGCCGTACTTACGCCGCAAGAGATTCAACAGCTTTTCCGCATCATTCGCAACATGAAAGAGCAGGGTTGCGCAGTCGTTATCATTACCCACAAACTGAATGAAGTCATGGAAATTAGCGATCGGATTACCGTGCTGAGGCAAGGGAAATCCATCGATACAATAGAAACAAAAGATGTAAAAGTGCCGACGCTTATCGAGATGATGGTTGGGCGTCGCGTGGAGTTGAAAATAAAACGAGAAGAGGTTGCCGAAAAAAAGGCGCTGCTAAACTTTTCGCATGTTACAGTCCTCGACAAAGAAAAGCACGAAATGCTCAACGATGTGAGCTTCGAACTTAAAACATCCGAGATACTCGGCATTGCAGGGGTTGCGGGAAGCGGACAAAAGGAACTTTGCGAGGTAATCTGCGGGCTGCAGCAAGCGTCCGGAGGGAACATTTTGTTCGAAGGCGAAGACATCGTCGGAAAAGACCCGTACGAAATATACAAGCTCGGCATACGCATGGGCTTCGTCCCGGAAGATCGTCTGGGGATGGGCTTGGTTGCCTCCATGGACATCGTCCACAATGTTGTGTTAAAAGATTATCGCATGCAGAAAGGGGTGCTGCTGCATCGCAAGTCCAGCATCGACAAGTCGAAGCGCATTGTGGAGTCCCTTGAGGTGCTTACGCCGGGAATCACAACGCCTGTAAGAAGGTTGTCCGGCGGCAATATCCAAAAGGTGTTGCTCGGACGCGAAATCGACATTTTGCCGAAGGTGCTCATTACAGCTTATCCCGTGCGCGGACTCGACATTGGAGCATCCTTTAAGATTTATGATTTGCTCAATGACCAGAAAAAAAATGGTGTAGGCATTATTTTTGTCGGAGAAGACTTGGATGTCCTTCTCGATTTATGCGACAGAATCCTGATTCTTTCCGGCGGAAAGGTTACAGGGCTTGTCAATGCGCAAGAGACAACAAAGGAAGCCATCGGATATATGATGACGGTGGGATTGGAAGAAGGATTTCGTGCCGCCCGGACCGGAGGTACCGCATGAAAAGTCCGATAAAAATAATAAAGCGTGGCGACCTTTCGAAGAAAAAGACGGTGATGATTCAACTGATTGCGGTTGTGCTCTCCTTGGTTTTCGCCGGAATCGTCATGTTGTTTTTCAATTTGAATCCGCTCGAAGTTTTTTCTACGATTGTGCGTGGTTCGATTGGAACGGACATTCGTATCAAACAGACCATTGTGCGTGCGATTCCACTCATCATTGCTTCTTTGGGTATTTTGGTCGCGTTTAAAATGAAATTTTGGAATATCGGTGGCGAAGGTCAGATCATGATGGGGGCATTGGCATCCTCTTTTGTCGCGCTGAATTTCGGCGATTTGCCAAAGCCGCTCTTGCTTCTTCTCATGGCAATGGCGGGCGCAATTGCCGGAGGCATTTGGGGGCTTATTCCTGCGCTCTTCAAGGCGAAGATGGGAACAAATGAAACCATTTTCACCTTAATGATGAACTATGTCGCCATAAAATATGTCTCGTATTTGCAATACGGTCCTTGGAGAGACCCGGAGGCAAAGGGGTTTCCGAGAATTCCTCGTTTTACCGACAACGGAGTGCTTCCGAAGGTTGCAGGCGTCCATATCGGGTGGATTTTCGCACTGCTGCTTGTTGTTGCGGTGTTTTTCTTCATGAATTATACGAAAAAAGGTTATGAGATCGCGGTTGTCGGAGAAAGTCTCAATACCGCGCGCTATGCCGGGATGCACGTTCCCTCGATTATTATCACGGCGATGCTCATCTCCGGGGGGCTTTGCGGGTTTGTCGGCATGATTCAGGCTTCTGCCGTTGAAAAAACACTGGTCTACACCATTTCCGGAAATTATGGGTTTACGGCAATCATCACTGCGTGGCTTGCGCGTCTCAATGCAATTGCGACCCTTTTTGTATGCCTGGCTTTTGCGGTTCTGCTTCAAGGTGCCGACTACATTCAACTTTCCATGCATGTTCCCTCTGCGCTTGCGCAGGTTGTACAAGGCGTTATCTTATTCTTTGTGCTGGGCAGCGATTTCTTCATCCGATATCGAGTACGCTGGGCAAAAGATTCTTCAAAAACGACGGGAGAGGGGGCATCTGTGTGATTGATTTTCTCACTGCGGCAGTTGTTGCCACCATGCCTCTGCTCTTCGCCACGCTCGGAGAGATTCTTACAGAGAAATCCGGAAGTTTGAACCTCGGCGTTGAGGGCATGATGCTCATGGGTGCGGTTTTCGGATTCAGCACGGTCTACAATACGGGTAATCCGTTCTTGGCGCTTTGTGCTGCCTTTCTCGCGGGGGCTGTGGGTGCCTTCATTTTCGCCCTAATCACAGTTACGTTTCAGGGAAATCAGGTTGTTACCGGGCTTACCCTTACCATTTTTGGCGCGGGCTTCAGCCGCTTTGTGGGCGATCACATGATCGGGTCTTCTGTCCCTCGCGCGGCACAAGACTTTTTCGGAAAGGTTAAAATACCGCTGCTTGGCGACATCCCGTTTGTGGGTCAAATTTTCTTCCGCCAGGATGTATTTGTGTATCTGGGTTACATCATGGTTGCGGTTCTCTCCGTGTACATCTATAAAACACGACCGGGCCTGAACATGAAGGCGGTCGGTGAAAACACAGCAGCGGCAGATGCCTCCGGAATTCCCGTAAATCTGTATAAATATCTGCATATTGTCGCGGGAGGTGGGCTCTGCGGTTTGGGCGGTGCGTACCTCGGAATTGTTTCTGTGCCGATGTGGCAGGAAGATGTTGTAACAGGGCGTGGATGGATTGCTGTCGCGCTTGTTATCCTTGCCGGCTGGAATCCGATAAAAGCACTTGTCGGCTCCTTTGTCTTTGGCGCCCTCAGCATTCTCGGGCTTTGGCAGGGAAGCATGGGCATACACATTTCACAGGATATCGTAAACATGTTCCCCTATCTGGCAACCATTCTGATTGTTATCATCAGTACGCACAAGAACCGGAAAGAAGATCGTCCCCCGGGAAATCTATCGGACCCCTATTTCCGAGAAGAACGGTAACGGACAAACGAATGGCTAAAGTATCTACGACAACGCTTAAAAAAAATTTAGAGCGAAACATCGAGACCTTTGACGAAGGGGTTACCGATCGCAGCAGGCAAAGCGACGCGATTATTACACGCACGGTGATGATTCTCTTTGCCATTTTATTCCCTCTGTGCATTGTTTGCTTTTCTGCCAATTTCGTTTTCCGCATTCCGGATATCTATAGTTTCGATTTGGGTCGAACACTTTCCGCCAAAGAGGCAGACATCGATATGGAAAATAAGGACCTTGCCGAAGCGATTTCCGAATATATGTTCCATTCGAAGAGCCTACAGTCTCTCAACAAAAGTGTTACAAAAACAGACGGAAAAAGTGCATTCGAAAAGAAAGATTTGAATACCCTCACTGCTTATCGAAAGTCCCTGGATAAAGGATTCCTTGTCTTCTGCATCGCACTGGTTTTGAGTGTTGCGCTCTACGCCTTCATGCTGCACACCAAACGAAAGCGAACCTTGCGCAGGAGTTTCCTTTTTTCGTTTGTTGGCTTCCTTTTTTGGATGGTGCTGTTTGTGTCATTGCTTTTTCCGGCAAAGATAAGAATGCAGATTTTCGCCGGTGGCGTGGTCTCCCCGGCAAACAAGGCAACGATGTTGTCAACACTTTTTGATACGAAATTGTTTTGGGAGATGGGTGCGGTCATGGTGGCGATCTCCTTGCTCATTCTGTTCACGGCAAACAGCGTGACGCGGGCAATTACAAAAGAGACAGAGATTTTCTGAGGGAGGGCCTCCTCTTTCTGTTTGTCTGTGATAAAATAGGATAGTAAAGAAAAAGATAACCTCGAGAAGAAAGGAGGACCTATATGAAAGAGAATATCAAAGCGGCACTGGAGAACATTCGCCCATACCTTCAAAAAGACGGTGGCGATGTAGAATTCGTCGATTATACAAACGACAAGATTGTGCAAATTAAGCTTCTGGGACACTGTGCCGGTTGCCCGCATGCACAATCGACCATCAAAGGTGGAATAGAAAGACTTTTGAAGGAAGAATATCCGGAAATTGAAAGCGTTGAGGCAGTAGGTTAATGCACGAGCACAATCGACTGATTGATTACAATTGGGATGGGTTTCTGGATTTTCTCCGGGAACTCATTACTTTTCCCAGCGTTCGCGCGGATGCCCTTCCCGAAAAACCTTTTGGAGAAGGCGTTGATGCTTGTTATCGCTATATGCTTGAGCGTGCAAAAGCCGACGGATTTGAGGTGTTCGATGCGGATGGTTGGGGTGGACATGCACAATGGCGCGGTCTGCAGTTCGATGAGAACGGAACCCCCACCGCCGCAAGTGAAACGCTTGGCATTCCGGTGCACCTCGATGTTGTGCCGGAGGGAGACGGATGGTCACATCCACCCTATGCCGCAGAAATGCAAGATGGGCGCATCTATGGCAGAGGTGCGAGCGACAATAAGGGTGCGGTCGCTGCGGTTTATTACGCCTTGTTGGCGTTGAAAGAAAGTGGCTTCGTTCCGTCCAAGAATATCCGCCTCATCTTCGGGCTCGATGAAGAGACCGGGTGGAGCGGAATGAAGAAATACTTCGAAAAAGCCCCTGCCCCGGATTTCGGCTTTGTTCCGGATGCCGAATTCCCCGCCATCCATGGGGAAAAAGGCATCATGGATTTTCAGATTGCGAAGAAACTGACATCCTCTCGTGAAAAAGGCCTCGTGCTTACCAATCTTACCGGTGGCAATGCTTCGAATATGGTGCCGGACGCTGCGACTGCCATTCTCACGAATGAAAAATCTTCCGGATTCGAGTCGGTGAAAGCCACCCTTACAGAATATCGTATGAAGACAGGTTACAACATTCGAGGAAGAGGCATCGGCAAGGCGTTTAAGATTGAAGCAACCGGAGTCTCGGCACACGGTTCCCGTCCGGAGAACGGTAAAAATGCCATCTCCATACTCATGGCGCTGCTCGGAGAAATCGGTATTGCAAACGAAAGTGTACGGGAGTTTATCGACTTTTATAACGACTACGTCGGGTTCGAAAACGACGGAAAAGCACTGGGGATTCAGTTTTCAGATGAACCATCCGGTCCGCTTACCCTAAATTGTGGGCTTGTCGAAATGGACAAAGAAGCAGCAATTCTTACATTTAATGTAAGGCATCCTGTGACCATGAAGGAAGATGTCGTTTACGAGGCACTATTACCCTTGATTCATAAATTGGATGTTGGCTTGGTGAAACTCGATTACAAAGCACCCATATACGTGCCGGCTTCCGACCCTTTCATTCAAACGCTGATGCGCGTGTATCGAAACATCACGAAAGACGAAGAAAGCAAACCGATTGTAATAGGCGGTGGAACCTATGCGCGTGCAATTCCCAATGCGGTGGCATTCGGACCCATGTTCCCGAACGAACCCGATTGTATGCACCAGGCGGATGAATACGTCGATTTGAATCATATTCGAAAAGCAATGCACATTTATGCGGACGCCATTTACGAGCTGACAGGCGGAAAAGAGAATGCGTGAAGCAGAGCTTGCGGCATTTGCAAGCGAATTTGCAGAGGCGCTTCGTCCCGGGTCCATCATAGGTCTTATCGGCGATCTTGGAACAGGGAAAACCACCTTTACAAAATACCTTGCAAAGGGATTGGGAATCCGCGAAACGGTATCAAGTCCGACTTTTACGTTGATTCATGAATATACAAGCGGAAGGCTTCCCTTGTATCATATGGACGTCTATCGTTTGAATTCATTACAGGAGATGGATGAGCTGGGATACGAAGACTATTTTTTCGGGCAAGGCGTTACGGTCATTGAGTGGGCAGATCGCATCGCAGCACTTTTGCCGGAAGATGCAATTTGCATTCGAATCTCGTATGGGCAGGAGGCAGGCACCCGCGAAATCGAAATTCTTTAACCCGCAAAATTTGTTCCATTGCGGTCCGTGAGTTTTAAAGGATACAATTTTTGAATAACGATAAGAACATCAAATTAATTCTGGCGATGGAAACGACGGGTCGCGTCGCATCTGTTTCTCTGGCACACAGAGAAGGGGCGCGCATTCGCCAAAAACGCTATGTGGCAGAAGCCGGCTATAACCATCTGACCTGCCTCATGCCAATGATTCAGCAGGCGCTATCCGCAGAAGGGCGAAGACCGGGCGATTTGGATGCGATTGCTGTTTCAGCGGGTCCGGGTTCGTTTACAGGCATCCGAATCGGCATTTCGGCGGCGCGTGCGATGGCACAGGCCTTACAAATTCCTTTGATTCCTGTTCCCACGCTGGAGACTTTTGTCTATAACGACGATGAGCCAAATCGTGTCTGCATTCCCGTTTTCGATGCACGGCGAAATCAGATTTATGCAGGCGCGTATACGATTGTCCGGAAAGAACCGGAGTCTACCCGACACACGGCTGTCGTAAAAACGATTGTAAAAGGAGGCGCCTATGATCCGGTCGATTTCATGGGTTTGCTTGAAGAGGCGCTAACGGTCGAGGAAAAGCGGAGAACCCGTTTCTTCGGAGATGGATTTCCCATCTATGAAGCCTGTTTTCGTAAAGGGACGGCTTCGCTCTCTGTTGCCCCGGAACCGCTCTCTTTTCAGACGGCATCTTCCGTTGCCTGTTGGGCGTTTGCGCAAGGAATTGCCGTAGACTATCAAACCGTGGAACCGATTTATATGAGAAAAGCAGAGGCACAACGAAAACTCGACGAGAGTCGAGAGGAGATGCGAAAGAAGGCATTCGGATGAAATGGTTTCGTATTCGTCGTGCGCGACCCGAAGACATCGAGCAAGTTTATGCGCTCGAGAAAAAATGTTTCCCAACGCCTTGGTCACGTGCGGACATCCTGAGAGACCTTTCCGAAAATCCACTTGCCTTTTATGTGGTAGCGGAAAGAAATGAGGACATTGTGGGTTATGCAGGTCTGTGGACCGTGCTGGATGAAGGACATATTACCAATATCGCGGTTGCACCGGAAGAAAGGCGCGGAGGCATTGCCCTGATGCTTCTTTCAGAACTTTTCCGGGCAGCCAAAGAGCGGGGTGTTTCGCGATACACGTTGGAGGTTCGTCAATCAAATGCCATCGCCATTCATCTCTATCAAAAACTTGGATTTCAAGTAGCCGGTTATCGAAAAGGATATTATGCGGATAACAATGAAGATGCCGCAATCATGTGGCTTACAATGAACGAAGAAATAACAGAAGACGTTTTTGAAGAAGAACGGGAGAAGGCTTCCGATGGTTGATGGAAAGTTCCTCACACTCGGAATCGAATCGAGCTGCGATGAGACGGCAGCTGCGGTTGTTGCAGACGGTCGCGAAGTCCTTTCAAATCCCATCGCATCGCAAATAGATGTGCATGAAGTTTTTGGTGGCGTTGTTCCCGAAATCGCATCAAGGCATCATTTGGTGCAGGTGAATGGCATTGTAGACGCTGCGCTTTCCGATGCAGGCGTACGATTTTCCGATATCGACTTAATTGGCGTTACCGAAGGGCCGGGGCTCATCGGCGCGGTTTTAATCGGACTCTCTACGGCAAAGGCATTGAGTTTTTCGCTGGGCATTCCGTTTGTGGGCGTGCACCACATCAAAGGGCATATCCATGCGGCATTTTTGGAACATAAAAATCTTAAGCCACCCTTCCTTTCCCTAATCGTTTCGGGGGGACACACCGATTTCATTGATGTGCAGAGCTACAGCACCTATCATCTGCTTGGTCAGACACGAGACGATGCGGTTGGCGAAGCCTACGACAAGGTGGCGCGTGTACTCGGCCTCGGTTATCCGGGCGGACCCAAGGTAGAAAAGGCGGCAAAAGATGGCGACCCCGATAAGATTTTTTTCAAACGTGCGCTTTTAGAAGACGGCAGTCTCGATTTCAGCTTCAGCGGAATCAAAACCGGCGTCCTCAATTATGCAAATACAGAAAAACAGGCAGGTCGTCCCATAAACATAGCGGATGTCGCTGCCGGATTTCAGGCATCCGTCTTAGATGTACTCGTGCAGAAGACCGAGCTTGCTCTGGAGAAAACAGGCTATGATAAAATGACTTTGGGAGGCGGTGTCGCGTCGAATGCTGCATTACGAGAACGTTTAAAGAGACTCTGTGAGCAGAAAAACGTGCATTTGTACATTCCGTCTCCGGTCTATTGCACGGACAATGCGGCAATGATTGCCTGTGCCGGATATTATACGTATCAAACAGAAGGGGCTTCCCCTTTCGCCTTGGATGCGAAGGCATCCTTGTCGTTGTGAGCAATCCCCTTTCGCTTAAGAAAAAACAGGAGGAGCGAATGAAGGCTTTTGAATCAAGAGATGGCGTTTTACACATCGACGGCGTGAGTAGCGTGTCGCTTGCGGAAGCATTTGGGACACCGCTGTATGTCTATGCCGGAAGTGTCATCGACCAAAAACTATCCGAAATTCGCAACGATTTTCTCGACCGATATGCAAACACGCGCGCTGCCTATGCCTCAAAAGCCTTTCTTACGATTGCAATGGCAGAAATCATTGAACAGGCAGGGCTTTCGCTCGACGTTGTGTCGGGTGGCGAGCTTTATACGGCGATGCGGGCAAAGTTTCCGCCGGAACGGTTAGAGCTTCATGGAAACAACAAATCCGAAGCAGAGCTTGCCACAGCGATAGAATATGGCGTCGGTGTTATCATTATCGATGCACCCGATGAAGCTGCGCTCATAGAACACATCTGCAAAGAAAAAGGTGCCCATGCAAACGTCATGTTCCGCATTTC
>JAITTH010000062.1 GCA_031287295.1 Eubacteriales Family XIII. Incertae Sedis bacterium | reverse complement strand
TTATTCTCCAAATAACGCGCGTAGGAAAAGTGCATGAGATCTCGACTGTTGACCTTAAACAAAAAGAGCGGAGGCCGGATGCCGACCTGACTTACATAGTATATTTTCAGCCGTTTCCCCTTGTCGGAAGGCGGATAGTGCATGAGTGTTGCGTCCTGAACCAAGCTGTTTAGCGGACCGGTTGGGATGCGCATGGAACGATTTTGTGAAACCATGGAGGCAAGTTCCAAGGTCTTTCGCACTCGCTGCCCGCTTTTTACAGAGATGAAGAGATCCGGGGCATAACTCAAAAAAGGAAGCTGTGCACGAATTTTTTTACGGTATTGATCCATCGTATTCGTTTCTTTTTCGATAAGATCCCATTTATTGATGACAATGACAACGCCCTTCCCCGCTTCGTGCGCAATGCCTGCAATCTTTTTATCTTGTTCGGCAAGCCCTTCTGCCGCATCAATCAAAAGCAAACAAACATCGCTGCGCTCAATGGCTGCAATGGCGCGGATAACGGAATAACGCTCAATATCGTCGTGAACGCGACTCTTCCTGCGAATGCCTGCCGTATCGATGAGAACATATTTTTCCCCTTCCCACGTAAACGGCGTATCGATGGAATCTCTTGTTGTCCCCGCGATCTCGGAAACAATGACACGGTTTTCTCCGATCAGTGCGTTGATGAGTGAAGATTTTCCGGTGTTCGGTTTTCCGATTACCGCGATGCAAACCGCATCTTCTTCGTCAAGCACATCGCTTGTCGGAAGATTTTCCGTAATGACATCGAGCACATCACCAAGACCCGTCATATTCGCCGCAGAAATCGGAATCGGCTCACCAAGACCCAGTGTGTAAAAATCGTAAAAACGATCGTTTGGCTTTCCGCTGTCTACTTTGTTGACGATGAGCACGACGGGTTTTCCCGCACGACGCAGCATCATTCCCACTTCTTCATCCGCAGTGGTTAACCCATCTTTGCCATCGACCAAAAAGACGATAACATCTGCCATATCCATTGCAATTTCAGCCTGTTCACGCATTTGCGAAAGGATGATGTCTTTCGTATTGGGATCAATTCCGCCCGTATCGATGAAGGCAAAATTCTTACCGCACCACTCGGCCTCGGCATAGATACGATCGCGTGTAACACCGGGCGTGTCTTCTACGATGGAAACGCGTCGCCCAATGATCTTATTGAAGAATGTGGACTTCCCCACGTTCGGTCGTCCGACGACCGCCACAATCGGTAGTCTCATAAAACTTCCTCTTCATCTTCCTCTTCATCCACGCTGTCGGTTGCTTCAAAGATGGACGTGGCAAATACCTGAGGATCAAACGGCTCAAGATCACGAAGCCGTTCCCCCACACCGATAAATTTAATCGGAAGATCGAATTCGTCAGAAATGGTAATGGCAATGCCACCTTTTGCCGTTCCATCGAGTTTCGTAAGAACAATGCCCGTAATATCGGTGACACTTCCAAATTCCTGCGCCTGACTCACGGCATTCTTCCCTGTCGTTGCATCCAGCACAAGCAATGTCTCCTGTGTGGCTTCCGGAAAGCCTCGGCTTAAAACCTTGTTCATTTTTTCCAGTTCATTCATGAGATTTCGTTTGTTCTGCAATCGACCTGCCGTATCGCAGATCAAGACATCCGTTCCACGCGCCTTTGCTGCTTGCAATGCGTCAAAAAGGACTGCTGCCGGATCTGCACCATCCCCATGTTTGATGATATCCACACCAACGCGCTTTGCCCAGATCGCCAATTGATCCGATGCCGCCGCACGAAATGTATCCGCTGCCGCAAGCAGCACCGATTTTCCTTCCGCTTTATACATGGATGCCATTTTGGCAATCGTTGTCGTCTTTCCACCGCCGTTTACCCCAATCATGAGGATTACGAGCGGGTAGTTTACCGACATTTTATTACGGTCGCCCTTATCGATTCTCTCTTTTATAATCTGCTGAATGCGCTCTTTCACCGCCTGTGCATCGCGGATGCGCTCCAACCTTACGGCTTCACGCAGTTCATCGACGATCGCAATCGCCGTATTCATACCGATATCCGAGGTGATGAGAATCTCTTCCAAATCGTCCAGCGTATTCTCGTCAATCTGCGGTCTGAGCATAATCGCATCGGAAATGCGCTCCTGCATTCTTCCGAAAAAGCTCTTTTTTGTGCCAAATGCCATAGATCAGTTCTCCTTCAAGCTTTCTGCAAATTTTTCTGTTGCCTCGTCGCCGAGCAGCAGGGACAGAATACTTGTAACGCCTTGCTCCTGCATCGTTACACCAAACAACGTATTGGCATATTCCATGGTCGTACGTTGATGGGTAATCAGCGCAAACTGTACATCTGCAAAATTGCGCAAATAATCGGCAAAGCGTTTGATGTTGGTTTCATCGAGTGCCGCATCCACTTCATCGAGGATACAAAACGGCGCAGGTTTAATCTCTAAAATGGAAAACAGCAGCGCGATGCCAATCATCGTGCGCTCTCCGCCACTATACAAATGCATGCTGAGCAAATTTGTTTTCCCGGGTGGTTGTACCTGGATGAGAATTCCGCTTTCCAACGGGTCTTTCCCCTCTTCAAGGCTAATCGTGCCTTTGCCCCCACCAAACAACTTCTTGAACACGCCGTCAAAATTGGCTACGACACCGTCGAAGGTCTCTCGGAATCGCGCGCGACTGATTTTATCCATGTCTTCGACGATTTTCTGATAATCTGTCAAACTTTTTAAGATATCTTCCCTCTGCTCGGTCAAAAAATCGTAGCGTTCACTGACCTCTTCATAATCGCGAATCGATCCGGGATTTACGTCGCCCAATTCAAAGAGCTGATTTTTAATTTCCCGATTTTCTTTGACTGCCGTCGATAGTGCGAAATCTGCCCTCCGGTATTCGAGGGCATGCACATAGGAAAGATCGAATTCCTCGTAAAGTTTTTCCTTCCAAGATGCCAAGCGTATCTCCTGACGGCCAAGCTCCACATCCATTGCGCTTTTTGATGCAGCAAGCGTGTCAAGTTTTTGAGATAGCTCTTTATACGATTTTTCTGTTTCCACAATGCTCTCAAGCACAGCCTTCCGCATATCCTGAACCTTCATCAGCGCCGTAGAAAGGGTTTCCTTCTCCGCATGGGTTTCTTTCAGCATCTGCAACAATTCTTCCTCTTTGCGGATGACGGATGCATCTTTTTCGACGCCAATCAGTTCTTCTTGCTTTGACGCAAGCTCTTCTTGTCGTTCCAAGAGTCGTGCAGAAATGCGGGAAACCGCGGCTTCCGCACCCACGGCCTCCGTCTCGGCCTCTGCAACACGAACGCGCAGAACGGTCACCGCCTCCGACATTGCCTCTTTTTCTTGGGTTATGGTATCGATCTCCGACTCTGCTTCTTTTGTCGAGGCTTCCAAACCTGCAATCGCAACATTGATTTCATCAATTTCTGCGCGCAGGGCGATGTTCATCTTTTCTCCGGATTCTTTGTTTGTCTGAATGTTTATTAAGTCACGTGACCTGCGGTCGATGCGTGTCTCAAGCTCCTCGCTTCGAAATTCCAAAGACTTCTTCTCACCACCGAGATCTGCAAGTTGCGCCGTAAGCGCACGTTCCTCGCGGTCCGTTTCCTCAAGCTCTATGCCCAGCACAGTCAAGCGATTCCCTTCCCGGGCAATCTGCGCCTCGACAGCCCCAAGATCGCTTCCAAGTGATTCCATCTGTTTTGCAAGGGAGGAAATCTCCGAACGTCGTTCCAAGAGATTTGCACTCTTATTTTCATAGGCACCACCGGTGAGCGCACCGGAAGGGTTGATAACCTCACCGTCTTTCGTTACAATGCGATAACCTCTTCGCATTTCATCCGGGAAAGCAATGGCATCATCGAGGCTCTCCGCGATGAGCACCTTGCCCAAAAGGTACTCCATGATATCGCTATATTTTGCATCAAAGCCGATCAGCTCTGTGGCAAGACCGACAAATCCATTCTCCCCCTTTGTTGCAACAATGGGCCTATGATGATCCGGTTGAATCCGATCAATCGGGAGGAAGGTCAACCTGCCCGCTTTGTTTGCCTTTAAAAACTCAACGGCCTTTTTTGCACTTTTTTCATCGATGGTGACGATGTTTTGCAGTTTTCCTCCGAGTGCTGTTTCGATTGCTGTCTCTAACCCCTTCGGCACTTCGATGAGTTCGGCGACAACGCCTTCGATTCCGGCAAAGTTCTGTTTCATCACGGCTTTTACGCCCGCATTATAGCCCTCGTAGTTGCTTTCCATCTCTTCGATGGTTCTTTTGCGTGCCGAAGTTTCTGCCAAGGCATTTCGAATTTTATCGGCGTTCAACCTGTCTTCGTCGATTTTTTCCTGCGTTTGTCGCTGCTCGTTTTGGCATTTCGCAAGTTGCGTCTCCGCTTCCTCTAACGCCTTCTGCAATCGCTCCTGCTTTTCTAAAAGGGCCGCAATTTCTTGCCGAACCCCTTCACGCGCTTTCTCAGCAGCACGGTATTCTTCTTCGAGGCGCGTCCGCGCGGAATCGAAATTTCCGATCAGTTCGGCGTTCCCCGTAACCTCCTGCTCTTTCATCGAGCGCCTGCGCGTCAGCTCAAAGATTTCGCCCTTCGAGGCATCGATTTTATTGGAAATTTGTGAAAGATGCGCGACGATTTTTCGTTCTTTGTCGAGATTCTCTTCCAGATCGCGCCGAAGAGTCCTGCACTTTTCGTCTTGCGACGCTTGTGCCGTAAGGGCATTGTTTTTTTCTTCTGTTTCGATGGCAACTTTCGCATTCAGCGCATCCATTTCTCCTCGAATGCGGTTTCTGTCGCGTTCAAGTCCGCGCTCTTTCTCATTGCGAATGGCAACGCTTCCTTCGAGATTTGAGATTTGTTTTTCTGCTTCTGCGATTTGCCGAACCAAATGCGAGATCTCTTCCGACTTCTCTTCACTCGAGACGCGCATTTCGGTCAATCGTTTTTCACTTTTTTCTTTCTCGCTGTAAAGCTCTTGAATTGACGCTGTGGCTTCCTCTGCATCCATCCGCAACGTTTTATTTTTTTCATCTGTGCTTTCGATGTTTTTCAGCGTAATGTTAATCTCAAGGTCGCGGTGCCGCTCTGTCAGCGCCGCATGCGCTTTTGCTTTCTCGCTCTCTTCACGAAGTCCGTCAATACGATCTTCAATATCGAAAATGATGTCATTCATTCGATCGAGGTTTCCCTGCGCCGAATCCAAACGCCTCTGCGCTTCCAACTTGCGGTTCTTATACTTGATAACGCCCGCGGCTTCCTCGAAAATCTCACGTAACTCTTCCGGTTTTGCGTTGACGATGCGGTCAATCTGCCCCTGTCCAACGAAAGAATATCCTTCCACGCCGATACCCGTATCCATAAGAAGATCGCGAACATCGCGCAAACGGCACTGGCTGTTGTTGATGAAATATTCACTTTCCCCGCTGCGGAAAAGCCTCCGTTTAATCGCTACTTCACTGTAATCGATCGGGAGAATGCCTTCACTGTTATCAAAAACCAGCGTAACCTCCGCCATGCCTTTCGGTCGGCGTGTTTCGGTACCGGCAAAAATGATTTCCTCCATTTTTGTGCCACGCAAAGTCCGCGCGCTCTGTTCCCCGAGAACCCATCGCATGGCATCACTGATGTTGCTTTTCCCACTTCCGTTCGGTCCGACGACACAGCTTAATCCTTCCTTGAAGTCCAAACAGATTGCATCGGCGAAACTTTTAAATCCTTGTATTTCAATTCGTTTTAGATACATTCATCATCTCCAGCGCATCTCCAGCGGCGTTCTGTTCCGCCTCCTTTTTTGAATGACCATGGCCTGAGCCGATTCGCTTCCCATCAAGACATACGTCTACATAAAACAATTTCCTATGCTGCACCCCTTCTTCTCGGATCAGCCGGTACAGGATTTTGGCACTTCCCTGCTTTTGAATTGCGATCTGAAGTGCTGTTTTTTTATCCCAATAGTCGTGCGCTTCTTCACTCTTTTCCAGAAGATTAAGTACGGAAACGCGAAAGAGCTTTTCCACGACCTTATATGCTTTTTTCCATCCGCCATCGAGATAGACCGCGCCGATAACCGCCTCCATCGCATCTTCGAGCACCGTAGGGTTGTCCCACTCTCTGGTTTTTTCGGCACCTTTTCCAAGCAGCAAATACTCGGATAGCCGTATGCTTCTCGCCACGCGTTCAAGGCCGCTCGTGCAAACGAGTTTCGAACGTAAATGCGAGAGTTCTCCTTCGTCTGCTTCCGACCGCAGATCGAATAACAGACTGCCCATACAGAGTTGCAAAACCGCATCCCCAAGAAACTCGAGCCGCTGATTCGACATCGCCCGATCCAATCGCTGTTCATTGACATAGGATAAATGCATCAGCGCATTCTGAAGAAGGGAAACATTTTTGAAATGATACCCTATTTCTTTCTGTAGTTCTTTCAGATCACTCATTTGTTTTGTTCATAGTCAACGCGGACAATTCCTGAATCGACGCAGCAATACGATCTACCGTCCGATTTTCCATAAACGGAATTGCACGCGCGATGCCGTTGCGCACCGCCTTCATATCAGATGATCCATGCATCTTCACAACGGCACCCGAAAGACCAAAGATCGGTGCTCCGCCGTATTCCGTATAATCAAATGCTTTTTTCAGTTCGCCGAGCTTTCCGTAAAGCAGCGCGGCACCTGCCTTCGCAATCAGACCTTCTGTGAACTTCTGGCGAATGAGGTGCGAGATGGAAAGTGCCATACCTTCCGTCATTTTTAATACAATATTTCCAACGAGCCCATCGCAAACGATAACATCGCTAATGCCGATCGGAATGTCGCGCGCTTCGATATTGCCGACAAAATTCAAGCCGAATTTCGATCCGGAAGTCGAAAGCAATTCGTACGCTTCTTTCAGCAGCGCAGAACCCTTCCCCGGCTCCGTACCCATGTTCACAAGCCCGATACGAGGATTTTCGATTTTCAAAATATCCTTTGCATAGAGGGAGCCCATCAACGCAAACTGAAATAGAGATGTCGCTTTACACTCTGCATTTGCACCGGAATCGATAAGCAATGCCGCCGTAGATTTGGACAAAATCGGATAGGTGCTACCAATTGCCGGACGACTGACGCCTTTGATGCGTCCCAGAATAAAGACACCGGCACTCATGAGCGCACCGCTGTTGCCTGCCGAAACAAAAATGTCGCCTTCCCCATCGCGCACCATTTCCATACCGCGCACAAGAGAAGAATCTTTCTTTTTTCGAATGGACTGCACAGGGCTGTCTTCCCCGGTAATCACCTCGGTCGTATGCCGGAAGGAAATTCGATCCGGATTGTGTTCTACCGTTTCCAAGATGGCACGCATTCGCGGCTCATCGCCAACAATACAGATTTCATGTTCAATTAACAGCGATGCTTCCGCCGCACCTTTTACGATTTCGTCCGGTGCATGATCGCCGCCCATACCATCTAAAATGATCCTCATTTTTTTGCCTCCTCCGTGGAGCTGATGCTCGTTTCCGCGCTTTCGAAAAAGCCGCAGAGCGTTTCTCCGGACTGGATATCCGATACAATTCGAAAGCCCTTACCCCCCATATCATAAACCTGCACAATATCGTACACAGATGGCTCTAAAGCGTCCGAGACGATGCTCGGCAAGATGCTTGTTTCATTCTCGAAGAATTTCGGCGCATAGAAGCGCGTTGTTTCTTTGTTTTCAAAAATGGCTGCGTAGAAAATATCTGCTTCGACAAGATCCTGGAAGAAATGGCTGCCAAAGGAAAGCTCGGGCAAATAACCCGCACCCTCGTAAGAGACTTCACAAGCAATGCTCATATTGCTGATCTCCGCAAACCGAACCGGCACACCAAGCTCCGGAGAAGTCGTCCCAATCCGTCCGGGAACCAGCAGCATGATCACTTTTCCGCTGCCCCTGTAATACTGATTGATGAGTCCGACGACCCGCGCAATGCCCGGTTTTTGATTATACGGATACTCGTAATAAAGCCGTGCATCAATGGAGATGACGACATCCACATCTTCGTAATAAGCGCCCCCCATCGTACCGCCTGTCAGATGGAAGAATGTATTCTCTGTCGGAACATCCGGCATCTTCACACGCAAACCACTGCCACCAACCTGCAACGGTCTGCATTGCAATAAGTTAATCACAAGACTGCCGTCTTCGGAAATATTCAGCGCAAACTCCATGTCCACCGGATATTGATATTCTGCCTGCACCGTGGACAAAATGTTACGCATGGCACCGACAAACTGCTCGTTTCGCAGTAAATTTTCACAGGTCGTGTAGCAAAGCTGTTTATCGAGCCCGTAATGACGAAGTTCGTTTTCACGAGCAATGTCGCGTTCCACCATGACAGCTTTGAACCAGGGCTTCATCTTTCCGACAACGTCTTCGAGTGGAACCGTAACCAAAGAATTCACCGTAAGATCGAGAATATCCACCTTGTGCTGCGCAAAGTCTGAAACAAATTTGCTCTGCATCGCGCGCATACTCGTGTTGTCTAACGATGCGATACGCGGATAATCTCCACTGGTACGATCGACCGCACGCGTGCCAAGCCCCATAACAATACGAATCATGCCGGCATTGGGATCGAGGGTCCGGTTCCAGCGATAAGAATTGTAAGAAAATGCAACCCCTGCGGCGGTTGGCATGTAAAAATCGCGGAACAGCGAGCCGGTAACACGCTGAACGAGCAAAGCCATCTGCTCATCCTTTCCGGAAAGATCGCGTTGCAGGCGATATTCGAGAACGGATTCATCCATCGTACTTGCATACACGGTACGCACCGCATTTTCAAAAGCCTCGAGCCGCTCTTCAAGCGTCCCTTTGTTTACGCAGAAAACCGATTCATATTTCCCGGCAAAAGCATTCCCGAAACCGTCTTCCAAAAGGCTGGAAGAGCGTACAATGATCGGACTTTGACCGTAATATTCCAACATCCTGCGGAATTGCTCCCGTATATTTTCGGAGAACGTTCCCTCTTGGATTTTTTCTTTGAGAATTTCCGCAACAGGGAAGTAGCCACTCTTTTTGCGCTGCTTGACCTTCAATCCCCAACAATTGTTCTTAATCAGGAAGGTGTAAAAAAGATTGGAACAGATGTAATACGAATCGTGTGGCTCCAAAATTTTCGCGATTTCAGGAAGCTGCCTTTCGACGATCATTCGCGACAGAATCATGCCCGTCGCCTTCCCACCAATGGAACCGACACCGATCATGCGTGCTTTAATGGCAAGCAAATCTTTGAGTTTGATATTCTTCAAGGCGATGTTCAAAATACGTTCGCCACTTCCGAACACCATACGACACATATCGCGCAAATCCTGTTCATTCTCATCATCTGAGCTTTCTGCTTTTGCGAGGAAGTATCGTTCCCAACTATCCAAATTCAGTGTGCTGTCAACGTTTCCGTTTTCTGCCACAAGACTAAAATAACGAGCGAGCGCAATGCCGTTTGTGATGGGCTCGATTGAATCCGGATTATTTTCATCAATGCGGTGCGGAAGGAAAATCGTCGGAAGATACCGATCCTTCACTTTAATAGGATGCACGTACATACTGTCTTCGTGACGAATGATGTCAAGCAATATGGTTGCGTTTTCACGAATACGCGCAATGGCTTCAAAAGAATGATAGTCTCGTTTGTAACAATAATAGGCCACGGAATTTGTCTTCGCGATTGCCGGTGCCGTTACCACGAAAAAATTGCCCATCATGAAATCGGCAATCCACTCTCGCTGTAAGTCGGTCATGGAGTCGAAAATATAGTGCGTTTCCGTTCCCTCTTCGTCGATAATGTCTGCAACCTTCATCACGACGGTTTCGAAGCCGATTCGAACATCTATGTCGAAAATCTTAATGCGCGTGTTCTCGGGAAACAGCTTGCGATCTTTGTTGAAGCGGAAATAGACGATATTCTTTTTTTCCTGAATGGATTTTTCGATAAACGAAGTAACAAAAAATTCGTACTCCTCCGCCGTGGAAACCTGGAATACGACATTATCGCCATATCGAATGTAGTCAAGCGCCGTATCGAGTCCGCTCATACCGGACAACGCCCTCTTTTGATTAATCAAAACATTCCTCCATCGCTCAAATCTAACTTGCTATTCCCTCGGCATTTACATAACTCAAATCTTTTATCGGATGACTTTGGAAGAGGTCTTGCCATCTGATAATTATCAGAATATTATACCACAGATTCACAAGCTCGCATTGCCAGAATCGTACGCGTTATGAGGTCATCCAATTCCCATTCGAGCATTTCCGCGCCACGCGTAATGACTTCACGTGAGCAGCCGGCCGCAAAATTCGCGGTTTTGTATTTCTTTTTCACAGACTTGAGCTCAAGATCCTGCACACTCTTCGAAGGGCGCATAATGGCAACCGCACCAATGAGCCCGGTAAGTTCATCAGTTGCATAGAGCACCTTTTCCATCTCGTGCTCCGGCTTTACATCGACCGTAAGGCTGTAGCCATGACTCACAACAGCGCGAATGAGATCGTCCTCCGCCCCGGCTTCCGCAAGTAGCTCCGGTGCTTTCAGGCAGTGCTGATCCGGGTATTCCTCAAAGTCGATGTCATGAAGCAGTCCGACCAATCCCCAAAAATCTTCCTCATCACCATAGCCGAGTTCCCGCGCGAAATAGCGCATGACGCCTTCTACAATCAACGCATGTTTGATATGGAACGCATCGCGATTGTGCTTTTCAAGCGCTGCAAATGCTTCCTCACGTGTCAGCTTCGTTGCTTTTCCCATTTTTGCTCCTATTCTGCGGATTCGCTATGATTTTCTATGCAAAAGCGTCAAACTTGAGAATCTGCGGATGGCAGCTATCATCTGTTTCGCATTCGGCAAATGCAGGCGCTTCGCCCTCTTCTACCGGCACAAAGCCATTCTCGATGAAAAACTCCGGCGCGCGCGCCACAAGAAATACCCGCTTCCCTCCGAGGTTCGCTACTTCCTGAAGCAGGAAATCGAGGAGCATAGACCCGACATTTTTCCCGCGAAACTCCGGGTACACCGCAATGCCGTTACAGATGTACTCGTCATCCCGCGTGGCGAGGACGCAGGCACCCATCTGATTCTCAAATTCATCAAAGGCACCCCAGCATTTTAGGATTTCATCGGGCACAGGTCCTTCCTTTTCTGAAGGGTCAAATTCGAGTCCTTGCTCGATAAAGAAGGATACGAGCTCACGATATTGGTCTTTCATTTCCTCAATCATTAAGATCATTGTTTCACCATACATTCCCTTTCATATCGTCTTCGAGTGTACATATTTTTAAGCGTTTGGGAAGAACGCGCAGTTCCAAAGGCAATTCCGGTCCCTTTTCCCCGTCTACGTCTGTAGATATCGCGACGGAAGATTCAATCAACAATTTCGGCGTCCTGAATGAGATGACTTTTTTGTGATTGGTATGCTGCCCACTCAATACGCTGATCAGTGCACCGGCGAGGTCCAGGATGGACATCTTCTTAAAGACAATGACGTCCAACAAACCGTCGTTGATGGAGGCCTCCGGAGCCGCTCTTTTGAATCCCCCGGCGGATCGTCCGTTCATGACGATCATTGCATACATCTTCACTTCTTCAATTTGATTCGGACTGGTGAGTTTTACCGGTAAGGGTTTCAGCTTAGGCAGCTCGGCAATCCCACGCAGATAATACGCCATGACACCCATCGTGTTTTTGACCATGGGATCGGTCTTCTGACTCACATCCACCATCACACCGAGCGCCATGACATTGACAAAGCAACGGTCGTTCGCCATGCCGATATCCATCTCGGTATAGTTCTCGCCAACAGCAATCTTCAGCATACCTTCAATTGATGTGGGCAGGTTAAAATAATGTGCCAAATCGTTTGCCGTGCCCGAGGGGAAAATGGCAAGCGGCACGTAAATATCATATTTCACCATTGCCGTAACCATCGTATTCACCGTTCCATCTCCACCGGCAACAATGATTTTGTCAAACTCATTCCCATCTGTTTCCGAGAAAAATTGGTCCAACAGATCACGACGGTCCGCCCGGAGCGGAATCACAATTCGATCTTTCTCCTGAAATGCTTGGACGATTGTGTCCAGGTTTCCGCTGACAATATTGCTTCCGGCATGTGGGTTGTAAAATAATAAAACCGTTTTCATCGACTTCCGACCTCGATATTTTGTGACTCTTGCTTACTTAATTTCATGAAGCAATTATACTATGCAAGGTCAGCCCACCGCAAACTTATCGGAGTTGCATAAGCTAGAGGGGCCTATGGTATGGTGCGGTCGATGCCGATGCCGACCAGTTCGCCGTCGATGATTGCCAAATCGCCGGTGGCCAATTCTTCGCCTGATTCCCAGGACGATTGCGAAACGATAAGTCGCGCATCTATTAAGGATAATGCGTAATCGTAAACCATTCTGTCTTCCAAGAGATACTCTTTATCGGCAGCGTAGTCATAGACAAGCACGTGCGTATCGATAACTCCGGACCCCATCGCAACCGTGGCACAAAAATCCGGAAGTCCATCGCCCGTCAAGTCTGCCAGATAGACGTTTAAAATCGGCATCCCCTGAAAAAGTGATTTTTCTCCGGAAGCGTCTGTCACCGTTAATTCTTCAAAGAACGATTGCTTCTCTCTTACCTGAAATGTGGCATCCGGAAATTCGGGTAATTTGCGTTCTATGTTTTTATTCTCTTGCAGATCGTTATCCTGATCATAATCATCATTTATCCATTCACGCGCTTCGTATTGGGAAGAACCCGATGTCATGTTCGATTCATCCTCTTGCGTCGGGTGATTTGAACAGCCAATCAAAACACCAGCCATCAAGATAAAAAGAACCGTGGCGATGGAAATGATTCTTGGCACCTGTTTCTTGAAATTTTGCATATACACCTCACCACTTTTACAATCTCACGATTATGTGTAGAATTAGTATATCACAAATTTAAATGGAGGAAATTGAAATGAGACCCCTTGAAGGATTGAAAATACTGGACTTTTCGACGCTGTTACCGGGACCCTATGCGACCATGACCTTGGCAGATCTTGGTGCGGATGTGCTGCGCGTGACGACAAATACACGCGTGGACATGTTAGATGTTACACCTCCGCTTCTTCCGGGAAGCGAGTTCTCCGCCGCCGCCGCACAGCTTGGTCGGAACAAACGGTCGATTTTGCTAAATCTCAGGAGTGCGGCAGCGATTGACATCGTAAAAGAATTGATTACGGAATACGACATCGTCATTGAGCAGTTTCGCCCGGGCGTGATGGAAAAACTCGGACTTGGCTATGAAGACCTTTCGTCGATTAACCCGAAACTCATTTACTGTTCCATTACGGGATACGGACAGAACACGGAATGGTCTGCCAGAGCAGGACATGACATCAATTTCCTATCTCTCGGAGGTGTACCCGGATATTCGGGAAGAATCGGTCAAGCACCGAGCCTTGACGGCGTTCAAATCGGAGATCTCGTCGGGGGAACGCAAAACGCAATTGTTTCCATTTTGGCTGCCGTCTATTCACGAGAAAAAACAGGAGAGGGACAGTACCTCGATGTGGCAATGACCGACGGCGTGCTTGCACTTCACGCTATTTGGGGACCCGGCACACTGCTAACAGGGGAATCTCCCGAGCCGGAAGGAACGCTTCTAAACGGCGGAACCCTTTACGATTATTATGAAACTTCCGATGGAAAATTTATGAGCTTCGCAGGACTTGAGCCAAAATTCTGGGAAGGTTTTTGCCTTTTGATGGAGAAACCGGAATGGATTTCTCTGACCGTGGATGCGGGCGATGCTGTAAAAAATGAAGTTCGCGAAATTTTCAAATCAAAGACACGTGCAGAATGGGAAGCGACTTTCCGCTCCGTGGATGTCTGCGCCGAACCGGTGCTTTCGCTGACGGAGGCATTAAACAGCGATTATGCGAAAAAGCGCGAGATGGTTGTGGATGTTCCGAGCGAAAACGGCGAGAACCTCCGCCAAATCGGATGCCCCTACAAGTTTTCAAAAACGCCTGCGGCATTTCAGTTTGCCGGAAGACCCGCAGACATTCAGCAGACGCGGGAGAATCTGTCGCGTTTTGGATTCTCAGATGAGCAGATTATACAGTGGGAAGCGGAAGGTGTGCTGAAATAGGGGGACACCTGGGGACGGTACGATTTTGACAACTTTCCGAGATGAGGGACGGTTCATGTGTCCCCCGTCTGTCCTTTTAACATACGCCTTCGCCGGAAATAAATCGACCACCTGCCGTTATAACAGATGGTCGGTAGGACAAAAGGGGACGGTTCATGTGTCTTCCTGTGAGGACGGAAAAACCCGGAACGGCTGATGCGTCCCGGGTTCAGAGCTTTTCTGTCTTAGCGGTTAGCCTCTTTCCTTCTGCGCCTGATGAAAATCAACAGCCCCAGCAGGCAGCAAAGTGCAAGGAAGGAAAGGGCAAACAGCAGGCCCGCCTGCGTCTCATCTCCGGTATCCGGAATGATGGCGCCGGGTCCGTTTCCAGTCTCGCCTGTGCCGAATGCGCGGTTCACAACGAGCTCTACTTTGCCACTGCCCGTGCCCATCGCATCCGTAAAGAAGACTTCGAGCGTATGTGTTCCGTTGGCAAACCTGTCTGAGAATGCCGCAGGTAGCGTAATGACCGC